>JAPLKQ010000045.1:5061-13879 GCA_026387995.1 Bacillota bacterium | reverse complement strand
CGCCAGGCAGTTCTTTAAACCACAATTTGGCATGGGCCTTTTCATTCTCGTCGGTTTCTAAGAAGAGGGCAATAATCTGTTCGTACCCTTCCTTGTTAGCGACGGAGTCGTAATAGGTATACTTGTTGCGGGCTTGCGACTCGCCGCTAAAGGCGGTCTGCAAGTTCTTTTCGGTCTTGGTTCCTTTTAATTCCATGATGATGATCCTCCAATCATTGATAGTTCTATTATAGTAGTTTTTTCAAAGGGGTGTCTAGTTGGACGATTACTTCGCAAAGAAAAAGGCCCGAATGCATCGGGCCTATCGTTAGCGAACGACGAAATAAAGAATAATCGTTCAGAACTCATCAAGCTTTTTGGTAAGAGGAAAAACGACCGCCACTCTTCTTCAAGATATACCCCTGATTCAATAAGGTCGATAGAGTAAGTTCAATCGTCGTCACGCTAATATCAGGGCAATGTTCCTTAATGTCTTTTTTGGTAATTAAACCGATATTGTCATCAATAAATGTTTTTATTCTTTGAAATTTGCTTTCTTTGCTCTGAATAAATAGAGTGCGATTTTCAAATTCCTTATAACAATAAATCACGATTTCCAAAAGGTACTGGCCAAAATATGCCGTGTCGTTATTCCCGCTATGCCAATCATAAGAACTGTTTTTTAAAGCTTGGTAATAGCCTTCTTTCGTTTCCTCAACCGCTTTTTCAATGCTAATGTATTTTCCAATGTTAAACCCATTCTTATAGAGCAGGAGAAGAGTCAGAAGCCGGGACATTCTGCCATTCCCGTCTTGAAACGGGTGAATGCACAGAAAATCCAAAACAAAAACCGGAATCAACAACAACGGGTTGATATCTTTTTTTCGAATCGAATCATTATAAGCGCTGCAGAGCAGTTCCAGTTCCATCGGAGCTTCCAGATAGGATGTTGGGACAAACCTCACCGCTTTTTTACCAGTGGCGTCGGTTTCTTCTATAACATTATCGTCGGTTTTGTATTTTCCGGCAAAGGGACTTTCTTGATAACTAAATAGCAATTTATGTAATTTGAGTATTTCGGCAGAAGAAATTGGAATCGATTCAAATTCTTTATGCACTTTTTTTAGGCATTTTTGGTATCCTAAAATTTCGTTTTCTGAGCGGTTGGCTGGTTTTGCGGAACCAGAAAGAATTTCCCGGGCCCGGTTGTCTGATGTATTGATTCCCTCAATTCTATTCGAAGAAATCGTGCTTTCAATAATAGCGGATTGTAAAAGATGTTCTAATATTTCCGGTTTGATTGCCGAAACATTGTCGGCTCTTCCCTTGGATTCAAAAATGAATGCTATCTTTGCAATAAAACTTTGATCAAGAAAAGGCTTTGTTTCGTTCTTTAAATCATAATTTCTCATATTTATATTTTATCACTCTTCTGCATATAGGTCTAGGGTTATCTGCATATTCGCTTGCCTATTTTATGCAATTGAAACTTTGTTTATGCAATTGAAAAAAAGAAGCCGTTTGACGGGCTTCTATGTTTTTTTGGTTGCGGGGGAAGGATTTGAACCAACGACCTCCGGGTTATGGGCCCGACGAGCTACCAGGCTGCTCTACCCCGCGATAATTTACGCGTCTTTTCAAACGCTAATATAGATTACCATTAACCCTCAGTTAATGCAACCCTTTTAATTATTTGCGAGGTTAAGTTTTAAGGCGATACGAGGATAGACTTTGCCAAAGAAAGCGTAATAGCCGGCCATGGCCAAGGAAGCGATGATCGCGTATTCCAGAAAATACCAGTTACCGGGCACTAAGCCGATGATATCGTGCCGCATGAACATGAAGTTACGGGTGGGCGTATTAAAGAGCGTATTGCCGATTTCCGCCCACACGCCGATCATCGGGAACGAGGCGAGGCTCGACGGTAAAAAAGCGAGGCTCGGTTTCACGAAACCGCTGAGGATGGCAAAGAGCGCCCATAGGAGCACCGCGCCATGATAAAGGAACGTCTGTATGACTTGATAACAGAACGGCGAATAGCCGCCCTGCACATAGGTCTGCGGGGCGATGAGAAAGAGGATCCCGGCGAACATCGCGTACATGACGACGATATTCCGGAACCAATCCTTTTTGATGATCATGGCCAAAAGAATCAGAAACGCGCTTAAGGTCGATAAGTGAAACGGGGTCTTGTTGACTTCTTGGCGTTAAAGAGACAAATCGTGGCGATGAGGGTGAGATCGAGCAAGATGTAAAGAAGATGGTACCAACTTAAAAACGTCAGCTCGATGGTGCCGGGATTGTTCTTCAATATGTCGTGCAGGATTTCGAGCATCGTCTTGTCCTCTTGCTTTATTTGAGGTCAGTTTTCGGGAATAAGTAAATGCCTAAAAAGTTGAGTCCGCCGAGCATGACAAGGTTGACGCCGAGCGTCTTCCAGGCCAGCGACGCCTCGATAGCATTGCTGCTACCGCCCAACTGATCAAGCAGGCTGCCATTCGGGACCGTGTAGGCTTGATAGAAATAGAAGAAATCCGTAATCCGGACACCGAGGTCAGAATCACCTAACGCTTGTCTAAAAACGAAATACGTGGAAATGCCCATGCCGATGATCGGCCCAAAGACGAAAAGAATGATGCTGACAATTAAAGCCGTCACTAAACTTTTGGTCATGAGCTCAATGAACACGACGATCGAGACCGCGGTCCAGACAATCAAATAACTGAGGCCAAAACGGATGGCAAAATCTTGGAAGTGGACTGCTGTCCAGTCGTTCGGCGGGGTGATGAACATGCTGCCGACGCTGAAGACTAAAATCTGATACACCAACAAGGCGGCGGTCGCCAAGATTAAGGAAATGATTAAGTGCGTGAAATAGATCTCTTTTTTGCTGTAGCCGGCGATGATCTTATTACGGATCGTGCCGAACGTTAAATCTTTGCCTAAAAACACGGCCACCATGATGGCAATGAGTAAGAAGGGCGTGCTGCTGATGCTCATGCTGGAGAGTAAGAGCGACCGAGTCGTCAGGGTATAGAAAGTAAAGCCTCCATAGGAATATTTCATCAAGGTTCCGAGCAAGACTTCAAGAAAGGACAAAACAATGGTGACGGCAAAAACGACGATGACTAATTTATCTCTGAGCGCCCGTCTTAAATCGAGCCGTAATAATCGTCCCATGGTTATTTGCCTCCAATCAAGTTCATAAAGTATTCTTCTAGGTCTTGGTTCTGCTCATGGATATTGGTGACGACGATGCCGGCGGCGCCAAAGGCGACGATGACTTCGGTAATCTTGATTTCGCCGAAAATGCGGACCCCGGTCGGGAGGAGCTCAAACGTCGTGATGCCAAGCGTGCCAAGAATCTCCGGCACTTTAGACGTATCCTTGATGCTGAGGATGACGCCTTTTTGTGAGCGTCTTTCCAGTTCTTCAGCGGAGATTTCTTCGATGAGACGGCCTTTATCGATGAAGCCATAGGTGGTCGCCAGTTTGCTCAGCTCGCCTAAGATGTGGCTGCTGATGAGAATGGTGACATGGTCTTCGAAATTGATTTTTTGTAAGAGCAACCGCATGGACTTGATGCCTTCCGGGTCGAGACCGTTGGTCGGTTCGTCGAGGACTAAGAATTCGGGGTTCGAGATGAGCGCCATGGCGATGCCGAGACGCTGCTTCATGCCCATCGAATAGTTCTTGGCGATCAGCTTGCGGTTTTGCAGTAACGCGGGTAGCCCCACTTTATCCATCACTTTGTTGATGACGTCGTCAACGTGGTCGATGATGCCGAGGAGGACGCACTGCGCCTTCAGGTTCTCATAGGCGTTCAAGTTCAAATAGATGGCCGGGTTTTCGACCACCGCCGCCATCTTGGCGCGGCTTCTCACGAAGTTCTGCGGATTAGTTTCGCCGAACAGATAATAAAAGCCCGAGGTCTTCTCGGCCACGCCGGTGATGACGCGGATCAGCGTCGTTTTGCCAGCGCCGTTTTTTCCCACAAAGCCATAAATATCGCCTTTGCGGATATGCATATTGACTTTATTGACGGCCACTATTTTGCGATAGCGTTTCGTCAAATCCTTGGTTTCCAGTACGTATGTTCCCATTCGTCTTACTCCTTGGTGAAAGAGTAAACTCTTTACACATTAGTGATTATAACAATTGTACGGCCTTAAATAAAGAAAAACGGCGTTTGGGCGCCGTTCGTTATCCTGAATTTCTCGGTTTACCAGTAGTTGACGACTTTCTCGGCAAAGCCCAGTAAATCCTCGAATTCGATTTTTTCGTCCTTGGCGTATATGTAGCCGCTGAACTTGCCGAACACTTGGTGCTGTATGGATTTGAGCACGAGTAGCGAGGTGGCGCTATGGCGGTCAAGGAGCGGTTTAAACGTCAGGTTGATGGCGCCGTCCTTGCTCGTGAAGGTCCAGTCGCACATATAGCATTCGTGGCCGGCAGCGTCTTTCGGGATATTGAAACTGACGTCTTCTAACTTATAGCCCCGGTCGTCATAGAAAAACATGTTTTCGGTGGCCGCCTTGGTATCGCCGAAGCCATAGCCGAGGTTGAAGCCGATGCGTTTGCCTTCGTACCGGGTATTGAGCGAACTCCAATACCACGTGTTCTTATAAGTCCAGACCCCACGGCCCCAGTCGAGAACGCCGAGCGAGCCGTCAAGCGCATAGGACACATCCCCGAATTGCACCTTGCCGGTGGCTTCAAGGAGATTGATTTTCTGGTTGTAATAGAAATGGCGCTTTTTATTGAAAGGCGTGGCGATCACCATGGTGTCGCGGTTGGTTTCCGATAAGAGCGCGTCCACGTGGAAAGGCTTGCCGTGGTCGAAGTTTCCCATACTGCATATGAGATGTCGGGTTTCGCCATCGTTACTGAAGAAAAACTCAAAACCTTTGCCTTTAATTTTAGTGATTCCACCGGCGGAGGAAGACGGGAAGCCGACTTTGCCAAGCGTCATGAAACCCATCACGCTTTTGGTCTTTTCCCACCGCTCGTCGAAGTTAAAAAAGGTGGCGCTCACGAGCGACATGTAGGCGTTGTCGTCAATGGTCAAGGCAACGGCGAAGTGCGGATTGCCGATATAGTAATAATCCCATTCTTTAATCCGGAGGGCTCCGGCTTTGATGTCTTTACGGCGGTATTCCTTGACGAGCCGATAGGCAAACCCGGGCTCGCTTAAATTACCCTTTTTATCCAGCAGTCGGCCTTCTTGCATTTCATGTTGCATTCGTTTATCCCCTACTCTACCGTGAGACGGTCCATTCTGTCAGTCTCGTTAACGCAAAAGCGTCTTAAAACGCTTGGGGTTGTGGAATCTCTCTTTTCAGTATATAAAGTTTTACTGCTAATTACAAAATATTATTTTGGAACGGACATTTCCGCTTTGGCCGTTAGTGAAGCAAGAAGAAGGCCAAGCCAAGGACCAGTCCCGACTCCGCTAAAAGGTACGGGATCATGATATAGAAATCCCGGCGCTTGATGTCTTTATAAAAATAGGTATAGGCGATGGTCGCGTCGCTGAGGATAAAAAATAATGCGCCTAAAGAAACAAAAATAAGCACCCCGCGGCTCCGGTCAAAGACGAGGAGAAGCGAGAGGATAAGAAGCATCAATAACACATAGGCATAAGCGCTCACCGGGAACGCCAACTTGCCCATTTTTTTGCCAACCAGAAAATAAGCGCCAAAGACGAACAAAAGACCAAAGCCCAACGCGCCCATATCCAGTAAAAAAGGCAGGCGGTAACTGAGTTTTAGAATCATCTCGAAGATGAAAAAGGCATGGCCGATGAAGAAAGCGATGAGCCCCATGAAAAGGAACTTGTGGCTGCGGTTTTTAAAGATGAGGAACAGGTCGCCGATCCAACCGAAGAAAACCGCTAGATACAAGGCCACTTCCCGTGACCTTAGCGCGATTAAGCACAGCGCCAGTAACGGCATCAAAAAGACTTTGGAAATCCGTCGCCCCAACTCGTTTTCCAGAAAACAAAAAATGAGATGGACGATGGAAACGCCGCTTAAAAGAAAGACGCTGATGATAAAGAAGAGATTCATGCGATGCTCCGCCTTTATGTTTGTTAGTTTCATTCTAGCATTTAAACGCTGCTTCATCTCAAGTATCGTGTTTTTATTAGCCATATGGCCAAAGTGTATAAAAAAATGCCGTGAAACGGCATTTAGTGGGTGTCTGGCGGAAGATGAGAGATTCGAACTCTCGCGGGACTTGCATCCCCTATCGGTTTTCAAGACCGACCCCTTCAACCGCTTGGGTAATCTTCCGTGTTTGGTGGACCCTGTAGGACTCGAACCTACAGCCAGCCGGTTATGAGCCGGAAGCTCTGACCATTGAGCTAAGGGTCCTTAGCGTGGCACTAAGTAATTATATATGATTGCCACGTAAAGTAGAAGAAAATACTCACGAAAAAATAGGGCGAAAAATAAAAAAAGACTTGATATCGCTATCAAATCTTAACTTTCAATGGTAGCTGCGGGGGGCTTCGAACCCTCGACCTGCCGGGTATGAACCGGCCGCTCTAACCAACTGAGCTACACAGCCATTGCTTTTGACGTGCCCTACGCCATCTATCTCACTCGAATGAGTGACTTATTTAGTTTGGGCGGCTTGCTTCCTGAAGTCAAGAATGAGCTTCGGGAATTTTAGGTTTTTTGAACTAGTCGTCTAATCCTTTTCCTTTAAGAATTTGAGGAATGCATTTTTCAATCCGGGCGACGCGGGTCGCGGACTGTTTGGCGCCTGAGAAATAGAGATTGTAGGCTCTTTGACGTCCGGGCGTAAGGGCATCAAAGGCTTTTCGGAGCGCGGCATTTTGGTCTAAAGAAAGACGGAATTCTTCAACGAGCTTGAGTTCGGTGTCCTTCTTAAAAGCCACTTTCAGTCCGGCTTTTTCAGTTTCCACCGCTTCAGCGACATAGGCTTTCAAGGTGGCCTCTTGCGTCATGATCTGACGAAGGCTGGTGAAGCGAACTTGGCGGCCCGCTTGGACATTTTCCGTTTGTTGGACGAGGATGCCTTGAGGGTCTTTCAGTATGGCCCCTTTAATGAAGAGTAAGGCGCAGTAGTCTTTGAACGTATGGATGAGGACGACGTTAGCGCCGTTATAGGCATAACAGGGGACGCCCCACTTCAGCGTTTCGGTCAGTTCGCCCTTCAGAACAATACGCCGCAGCGCCGCTACTTCGTCATGCCATTTCGTGGCACCTTCGAAATAGAAGTCTAATTGGGGATTACTCCGTTCCATGACTGGCCCTCCGTAGGCTAAGTAACGTCAGAATAACGATAAAGAGGCAAAGCTTTGCTTCTTTAGGTTTTAAATGGTGGAGCCAAGGGGGATCGAACCCCTGACCTCCTGGTTGCAAACCAGGCGCTCTCCCAGCTGAGCTATGACCCCGCTCGCGTACTGATGACGCATTGATAATAATATAAGTTTTAACGCTCCAATGCAAGCAAATTTAATTGCCCTCTAAAGAGAATTAACAAACCGCTAAAATGGCGCGCCCGACAGGAATCGAACTCGTAACCTCCAGATTCGAAGTCTGGCGCTCTATCCAATTGAGCTACGGGCGCAGGGCCGAAATAAGCATAGCACTCGGAGGCTAAATCTTAAAGTCTCCGTCACCGTACAACTTGAATTTCCGGAAGAGCATGTCAGCGACCAAGACGAGGATGATCGGTAAGGCGATTTCGAGGACGCCGATAGTGAGCCAAGTCCTGAGGGTATTGCCCATCGCCGCGTAGGTGGCGAACTGGCCGACGAAACCGCTGGTGCCCATGCCGGCGCCTTCCGGCAAGCACTTCGCTTGGAAAAGGGTGGTCGCGATGGGGCCTAAAATGGCGCTCACGATAATCGTGGGAAGCCAGATAATGGGCTTCTTAAGGATGTTTTTAAATTGGATCATGCTGGTGCCGACACCGGTCGCGATCGTGGTCCCAATCGGGTTATCGCGACGTCCTTGAACGGCAAAGCCAAGCATCTGGGCGCAGCAGCCGACGACGGCGGCCCCGCCGGCAATGCCGGAAATTTGGAAACCGATGGCAATGGCGGCGCTGCTGATCGGAAGCGTGAGGGCAATGCCCATGGTGACGGCGACGACGATGCCCATCGGGATTGGGGCATAGACGGTGGCGCTATTGATGAACGTGCCCACTAAAGTCGTGACGTAACTGACCGGGCTATCGATGATGATGGCGATGATATAACCGATGACGACGAATAATAATGGGATAATGATGATGTCGACTGAGGTTTTCTTTTTAACGATGAGGCCGACCAACGTAATGGTCAGCACCACCGTGATATAACAGACGAGCGGGTCGGATTTGACGACTAAAGCGGTCGCGGTTGACATCGCCCCCACCACGCCGGCGGAGATGAGGCGTAAACCTTTCAGGTCAAGCGACCAGGCGACGCCGATGCCGATGCCAAGACCCATGAAGCCTTTGAGGACCGTGCCAAGCGCGATGACATAGGTCCCGATATTGATTGTAGACCCGAAGAGCGAAAAATCAAAATGAAGCAGATTGCCGATTTGGGTCACGATGACGCCAATAATCAATGTGGCAAATAACCCAAAGGCCATGCCGTTGGTCGTCTTCACGAGATAATCAAGAAATTTCTTCCATACCGTCGGCTTTTTCGGCGTGATGGGTTCAGCGACCGGAGTCGCGGCTATTTCTACCATTTTGGTTTCCTCGGTCCCGTGTTATTTCGGGATATTCTTTTTCTATCGATGCGAATTTTATTTTACACTATTTGAATTCCGTTGGCTGTTTTTTTATAAAAAAAACGACCCGTGAGGGCCGTTTC
>JAPLKQ010000045.1:0-5029 GCA_026387995.1 Bacillota bacterium | reverse complement strand
AGAGATATTTCGCGACGAGCGCGGCCAGGGCGCCACCGACTAAAGGTGCGGCGATGAAGACCCAAACTTGCGATAACGCTTCAAGGTGTCCGCCGAACGCTAGGATGACGGCCGGAGCAAGGCTACGGGCCGGATTGACGGAAGCGCCAGTGAGCGGGATACCGATGAAATGGACAAAGGTGAGGACCAAGCCAATGACCAGGCCGGCAATGGGAGCGGTTTTTTCACTGGAGGTGACGCCGATGACGGTTAGGACGAAGACGAAGGTGAAGAAGACTTCAACGATCAAAGCGCCTACCAGAGTGAGATCGACCGCGGAATAAATCCCGAAGCCGTTCGCGCCGAGACCGGTCGCGCCGATGTTGGTCAAGCGCGTGATGAGAAGTAGAATCGCGCTGCCGGCAATACCGCCTAACACTTGGGCGACGACATAGCCGAGGAAATCTTTTCCGGATAATTTTTTAAGGATGAGCATTGCAAGCGAAACCGCCGGGTTGATATGGCAACCGCTGATATGGCCGATGGCATAAGCCATCGCGACGACGGATAAACCAAAGGCTAACGCGATGATGAGGTAACTTGCGGCGGCATCCACGGAGAAATAACTGACGAATACGGCCGTCCCGCAGCTAAAGAACACTAAAACGAACGTCCCGATGAACTCTGCCAAATACTTTTTGAAACTTTCTGTCATAATCATGACCTCCCAATAGCCTAAATTGTAGTGACTCATTTCTTAATGTTCAAGAGGAAAGCGACCTTTTTCGCTAGAAAAAAGCCACCACTTTCGTGATGGCGATATGTTCTGGTCGGGAAAACAGGATTTGAACCTGCGACCCTCTGGTCCCAAACCAGATGCGCTACCAACCTGCGCTATTTCCCGTCATGGTGCGCCCGACAGGAATCGAACTCGTAACCTCCAGATTCGTAGTCTGGCGCTCTATCCAATTGAGCTACGGGCGCATGGGCTCATACAATATAGCATAAATGCCACAAAATACAAGCAATTTTGAATCGAAGAATGGAGGTTCCTATCGGAGTTGAACCGACGATCATTGAGTTGCAGTCAATTGCCTTACCACTTGGCTAAGGAACCGTCCCGTGACGACGCTTATTAGTATAACATCGTCACTAATCTCTTTCAATTATAAAGAAAGGCTACTTTTTCTGGGCTTTTGCTTTTTGGCGAAGATGGCGTTGGCTCTTCTTTTGGCGGAGGAAGAAATAGAGGCCCACGCCGATGGCGACGAGGATGGCGGCGCCAATGCCGAGATAGGCGACAAGGCCTAAGGTCGTGGCTTTAAAGTTCGACCACATCTCGACGACTTTGTCGTTATCGGCGCCAAAGTCTTCCATGACCACGCAGCGGGTAATGGTCGGTAAATCGGGGTATTGGGCGGAGAACTGACGCCCCACGGTGTCGCTGGTGATGACCATCGAAGCGGAAGGGTCCACCGTTCCCGTGAAGAAATAGGATAAATCGACGCCTTCGCCGGTAGCGGTCCCATAGAGTTCATTGACGCGGTCCAAGACGTCTTGTCCGGCGATGAAACTGGTGTAACCGATATAGTCCATATTGAGGATGGCAATGGCGGGATCGGAGATGAAATTGACGAAGTCTTCTGCTAAATCAGTGTTGGCGCCGGTGGGCATGACCCAGCCGTCGAACCAAATGTTGCTGCCTTCATCAGGCACCGTGTAATTGAGGATTTTGCTGGATTCTTCTTCGGCCACGTCCATGCTGTAAACGGCATCGCCGCTCCAGGCCACGTTGATGTTGATCTTGCCGGTAACGATATCGCTTTTTCCGCTATCGACTTCCAGGCCGTAGATGTTGTCTTTTAAGGCTTTCAGCGAAGTTAAGACTGCGGCTAAATCGGCGTCGCTGCGGCGGTTGAGGATTTCCGTGAGGCCGGCGTTATAGGTCGCGGCGTCAATCGTGGAAGCCTCGTATTGGGCTTTTAAGGCGTTAATTTCGTCCCGGTAGGTATAAATCAAACCAACCAGATACGTGTCGCGCATCGAGTCTTTGACGGAACTTTGCTTGTAATACGTCGAAGACCAGAGCGAAGACCAGGAGGTCATGTCGGCGGGCAGTACTTCTTCAGGGTTATAGATTAAGCCCATCGTGCCCCACATATAACCGGCCATATAGTCGCTGAGTTTATCCGTTCCCACCGCGATGTTATCCAGACGATTCACAAGGTAGGGAGAAGCGTTGGCAGTATAGTTCGGCAAATTGGCATAATCAAATTTCTCAAGCAAACCTTCTTTACCCATTTTTTGGATCATGTAGTCGCTCGGGCAGATGAGGTCGAATTTCTCGCCGAGGCCGGCCACTTGGTTGTACATCGTTTCGTTGGTGTCAAAAGTGCTGTAGGAAACCGTGACGGGTTGCCCGTATTTTGCGGAGGCAAAGGTCTCGAACTGCGTGATGACACTGGCGGGATCGGCTTCCGTTTCCTGTTCATAGATATAGTCGGCCCAGTTGTAGATTTTTAGGGTCAAAGGTTCATCGGCATGCGCCGTGAACGCGTGTGAACCGCTGCTCGCCAATAGACCAAGCAGGACGGAAGCTAACAAAAATTTAGTCTTTTTCATTAATCTTTCCTCTTTTCTGTAATAATGCTGTCATCTTCTTGGCGGCATCTTTTTGAGACAAGGCGTTATTCGCCACCAGGACCCCGATGGCCCCGATGAAGATGATGGTCGTCAGCGCTCTCAGTTCATGTGGGAAATGCGTCATATTCCGTAACGAGGCATAAACATAGGTCGACAGCGTTTCAAATTCGACGTTTCGTAAAAAGGTCGTAATGATGAAATCGTCGAGGGATAAGGTAATCGCCAGCATAAATCCGGCGATGATGCCTGGCAAAATCTCGGGAATGATGACATGGCGGAGGGCGTAATTCGGGGTCGCCCCTAAAGGAGCGTCACGAAACCGCGGGCAATGCCGACGGCAACGAATAAAACGGCGAGCGAGAGCGAGATGACGACCTCGGCATTGATGATGGGAAGCTGGGTCGTCAGTTCCATGGTTTTTTTAAATTTCTTTTTTGAGTAGAAAACGCCGATGGCGCCCATGGTTCCGAGAATCGTCGAGATGGTGGCCGAGGAGACGGCAAGCAGCAAAGTATTGCCAAGCGCCATCAAGGCCTCCTGATTTTGGAATAAACGTAAATACAGGATCAAGGAGAATCCGTTCCAAGTCCCGACGTTGGAACTGTCGGTGAAACTAAACGCAATCAAGACGAAAATGGGGAGATACATTAATAGAAGGATAAACCCGACATACCCGCGGGCGAGTATCTTCTTTACCATAAATTCACCCGCTCATCGTCTTTTTTAGTGACTTTGTTCGTGACCAGCGTCGAAACGCCGATCAGGCACAACATCACGAGAGCCAAGAGGCTGCCGAAATGCCAGTTGCTCTGCGAGAAGTAAATTTCGATCGTTTTACCGAAGAGGGTCACGGTGAATTCGCTGAGAATATCGGCAATCGCGTAACTCGAGATGGTCGGCATGAACACCATCATGGCCGCCGAGACTATGCCCGGCATGGTCAGGGGAATAATCACTTTGGTGAATGTTTGATACGGCGTCGCTCCGAGATCGCTGGCCGCTTCCACTTGGCTACGGTCCATTCTTAGCATGGTCGTATATAAAGGAAGGATGACGAAGGGAAGATAGTCGTAGACAAGGCCAATAATCGTGGCCAGTTCGGGAAAACGTCCGCCTTCAAGGCCAATCCAGGTCAGTAAATCACGTAAGGCCCAAATTCGGATGACGAAGTTAATCCACATTGGCATCACGAAAAGTAAGACGATAACGACATTTTTGTTATATTTTTTAGAGGCCAGGATCATGGCAATCGGGAAACCGATCAATAAGCAGATGACCGTGTTGGCGGCGCCATAAACGAGGCTGACGATAAGCGTGCTGAATTTATCGGACGTGAAGAAGTTGCTGGCGTTAGCGAAACTGACGTGAAAGTTGGCATCCGTAAAGGCATAAACAAGAATGACCAAGAGCGGAAGTATGACAAAAAGGAGAAGAAAGATCGCATAAGGAATTGCCAGGCGTTTCCGCTGGAAATTAGTGAACATGATCCTTAATGTCTCCTTTTATCTTGAGTTTGATTTTCTTGGGATCAATGCGGACGGAGACACGGTCGTTCGGATTCCATGTATATTCGGTATCAACGACGAAATCTTCTTGTTCCGCCGTACGGATAATGACTTGATAATGGTCGCCTTTATAAATGCTTTGGATGATTTCGCCGGCCACGTCGCCATCGGTTTCATTGTCGATGATTTCGATATCGCCAAAAGCGATCTCTGCAGTGACGTCGGCATCGGTTAAATCGTATTTAATGCCCTTAACGTCGACTAAATAACCGTCATCATCAAGATGCGAGCCAGGAATTAGTTGCGTGAGATCACATTTGAAAACGCCGTCGGTGATCACGACTTTATTGCTCTTATTGATCCAGGCATCCGGATAAACGTTCGTGACCATCTCTTTTTTCATGATATGGAGACTTTCCGGATCGGCCGTGATAGAGGCTTCGAAGTTGAGAGGGAAGATGCGCGTATCCTGAACCATGACTTCGCTTTTCCCAACCACGAAGAGATATTCGTAATAAGTGCCTTTGAAAACGGAGTTGGCAAGCTTTCCGTTGACAATGCCTTCGCCGACTTTTCCGAGAATGATATCTTCCGGACGGATGACGACATCGACTTTTTCATTGAGCGGGAAATCATCGACGCATTTGAAGTTGGCATTGAGGAAGCGGACGAGCTTAGGTCCAATCATGGTGCCGTTATAAATGTTGCTTTCGCCGATAAAGTCGGCCACAAAGGCATTTGCGGGTTCATTATAGATTTCGGTAGGCGTTCCGATTTGTTGGATAGCGCCATCCTTCATAACGACGATGGTGTCTGACATTGTCAGCGCTTCTTCTTGGTCATGAGTGACATAAATAAAGGTAATGCCCAATTTACGGTGCATTTCCTTAAGTTCCAGTTGC
>JAPLKQ010000214.1:3173-5179 GCA_026387995.1 Bacillota bacterium | reverse complement strand
TTGCTTAGTGAGTGCTTTTTTACTAATCCTTAATGAACGTTCCGTTTTCCAATTCTTCAAACGCCTGTTGTAATTCCCTATGGGTATTCATGACAATGGGGCCACCCCAAGCAATAGGTTCTTTTAATGCTCTACCGGATACCAGTAAGAACCGTACTCCCTTATTAGAAGCCTTGGCAACAAATTCATCACCAGGTTTAAAGAGGACTGCACGTTTACTTGTCTGTGGGTTTTCTTCCGTTCCTTCAAACCAGCCTTTACCTTCAATGATATAGATGAAGAGGGTATCATCATGTTCAGTCTTCAAATACCAAGTGGCGCCTGGTTTAACATCTACATCAAGAAATAAGACCTTGAGTGGGTCCATCGATGGTTTTATGATGACCGGCAATCACGCTGACGACAGTGCCGTCTTCTTCTTTGATCTTTGGAATCTTGTGGGCTTGGAGATCGTGGTACTGTGGTTTTGTCATCTTGTCTTTGGCAGGAAGGTTCAGCCAAAGTTGGACTCCGAGTAAATGATTGGATTCAATGGGCATTTCCTGGTGCATGATGCCGCTACCGGCCGTCATCCATTGGCAGCAGCCATCTGAGATGACACCTTCATTTCCAAGACTATCTTTATGTTCAATTTTACCTTCAATTAAGTAAGTGATGGTTTCAATACCGCGGTGAGGGTGAAAAGGGAATCCTTTGGTATAGTCTGAGGGTTGAGTAGAGTCAAAAGCATCCAGCATTAAGAACGGATCAAAGTCTTTGGTCGTGGAGTTGTCAAGGACACGGAGGAGCTTGACGCCAGCGCCATCCGTGGTGATGGTACCAGTAACGACGGATTTAATTTTGCGGATCATTGAAATATCTCCTTTAGATATGTGATCTTGGGACTTTTCGTCATCGTAACGACATAATGTCGCGGCATCATTATAAAACAGTTCATTGTGTATGCATCAACAATGCGCAACCATAATAGGATTTTCGTTTGTCTGTCATGCCCCTTTTCAAAAAAACTTGCTTCTTATTATTTTTATGTGTATCTCGACTTGTTAAATTCATATAATATACTTATGGATATTAACAAAGATTTTAATGAATTGTGGCACTTGCTTCGAAACCAAGAAATTTCGGGTAACGATTTTAGAAGTGTTTTTGAAAACAAAAGATTTTCTATTGAAGTTCAAGGCGCAACGCTCTACGTTTTCATACTTGATTCCATAAAAGCGGTGTACGAAATAAGCAATCACCAAGGCCTTGGCATACGCGAAGACTATTTACCGCTTTTTCGTGCGCTCTCCTTTGAAGAAAGCGAAATCAATTATTTGGCCGCAGTTGTTTACGATTTAGCTTCATATTTGGTGGAAACGAAGCCAGAATATCGGCCTTTTTCAAAGAACTCTGATCCGCTTCCTGTTAAGAAGCCAGAAAAACCAAACTCGATCCTCGAATCCATGGTTGATTCAATCGATCAAACCACGATTTTCGAAGACGAAATGAGCGAAGACGAGGTTGACGAATTCGTCGAGTCGAGAGATCTCTATGTACACCCCGGTTTCATCCGCGAATACAGAAAAAGCGATGCCGGCGAAAAAAAGAAACTCGATGAAGTTCTTAAAGCATTTCATTCTCCCAGCAAAGAGGCTCTTGATTTGTTCTTTATCAAGCACAACAACAAACGGATGAAAGGAGCCTCACGCAAAATATTTAAATTCTATTTTGACGGCGCTTCCGGCAAACGTATCCTTTGGATGTATGGACGCGATATATCAAACCGATATGAACGGCCATCAATTGTCCTTTTAGCCTTTGTCCGAGAGCACGACGAGCAAGGTAAAATAGCTGAACGTATCTGCACGAACATCAACTCGATCAATAAATTCATTGCCGATTCGGTATTGGAAGGCCCTGCCAACAAAACCCACAATATTCCTCCTTATCGATATGCCAATATTTTTGATGTCAGCGTGTTCATTCCGAGTTTGAGCGAAGAACAGAAAAAGATGGTTTTTTGC
>JAPLKQ010000214.1:0-3162 GCA_026387995.1 Bacillota bacterium | reverse complement strand
GAAAAACGACGGTGAGCATCAAACTGTTTTGGAATTGGAAAAAAACGGGCACCATCCGGTTTTTGTTACGTATACCAAAGAATTAGTTCGAGAAGTCAGAAAACGGCTGTTTGAGGAAACAAACACTAATTTTGACTCATGCGTGATGACGCTCAAAGATTTTTTATTGAAAAAAAACAATAAAGATGAAAACAGTGTTTTTTATTACGACCACTCTTATTTCAAGCAGTGGCTTGAGACCACGAAGCAATATTGGCACGGCGGTTCTGCAAAACTTAGAGCCATTGATTCATCCGTGGCATGGACATATATCCGCGGCATTGTGAAAGGTTTTGTCGACAGCGCCTCCTCATCCCCGATGTTATCCGAGAAAGCGTTCATCAAAGAGGCTAAAAACGAGGATCTCGACCTAGCGTTAGCGCAAGGCATTTATCAGGTGGCCAAGGATTTTTCCATGCATATTGCCGCTGAAGAAAAAAAGAATGACTCTCCCTATGCTGATGATAATGACTTGGCCTTTTTGCTCACCAAAAAAGACAAAATCAAAACCGAGGAATGCTTAATCATCGACGAAGCTCAAGACCTAACCTTCATACAAGTCCAAGCCCTGATTCGGTGCGTAAAAAATAATGCCATTTATTTTTGCGGAGACGTTAATCAAAGAATTAATCCCACCATCGTCGATCTTGATCGCTTTGGTGCTTATTTTTTCAATTCTAATACCAAACTTAGTACGTTTGAATTATCAAACACGTTCCGGTGTTCTGAGGGGATTACGCGCTTTTTAAATCATTTAGCCGACCTACGCCGGACTTATGTCGCTAAGCAGGATGCCAAAAACGAGGTCAAAATCTGTACTTCCCGGCCGCCTGACGAAGGCTTGTGGGCTACCGTGTGCGAATCTGGAAAAAAGGATTTGTTCAATGTGCTCGCGCTCGCATGCAATAAAGCTAATTGCATCATCATCGTTCCTAATCAAAAACGAAAAGACGAGCTGACGTCAATCATGCCGGAAAACGAAACACGCATTCAAACGATTACCGAAGCAAAAGGCCTTGAATATGATAATGTCCTGATTTACGATTTTGTCACTGAAAACGCTGCAGAATTTGAAAAAATATTTAGTAACACCCATTCCCGCAACACCTTTGACAGACTGCTTTTTAATATGTTTTATGTAGCCGGCACCCGAGCACGCGAGCGGCTCATTATCCTTGAGGAAAAAATCTCAGAGACCATAAAGAACAGACTTTTCCTTAATGTCTATTTTGACCAAAGCACCAAGTCTGTAAGCCGTTTTCTGGACATCGACGACGATATCAAAGGGTGGTTGGAAGAAGCTGTTCGACAGGAAGAACTCGAAGATTTCCGCTCGGCTATCCATTCCTACGAGCGAGCCGGAAAGCAGGTATATGCCAAAGACATCAAACGGTGCATGTTGCTGAAAGAGGAAGACGATTTATGTAAAGCCGGGCCGATTTCTTTAGCGGTAAAGTCGCATATTTCCTGTGCAGAAAGACTTACTGAAGCACAAGAATTTAAACATGCGTTCTTTATTTATCAAAAAATTATTAATACCTGTGACCCCGGCTTCTCTTCTTACGGGTATTTGCTTTCAAAACAAATGATGACCAAGATCATTACCAAACAAGATATAAGCAATCAAATGGCGTCTTACGGAAAAAGCGATGAATTAATTACAAATCATCGGCAAAACTATATTAAATTAATTGATAATAGTATAATAATAAACAAAGAAATTATCGACAATATTGCATTATCACTTAAAAAATGAGGGAAAAAATATGCCAAACGAAGAACAAGATGTCATTTTGAAGAACTTTATCAAAGCCACCGAACAACTCAATGAAGTCCAGGCATTGGTCCGCGATCACCTCAAGGCAGTGACCGATTTAAACCAACTCATTTCGCAACTCGAGAAAATGACCATCGCCATCAATGCGCTGCATGTTGATCAGGTCAGCGAGGCGCTCTTAAAGACCAAAGAAACAATTGACTCATTCAGGAGCCAATCGAACGAGGCAGCCAAAAGCCTCGAGGCATCTGTTAAAAATCTAGCTTCGCTCGATAAGCGGCTAACTTTTATTGAAAATTCCCAAGCGATTCCAATGCAAATAATCGAGAATCCGAAAAAGAAACCGGTTAAAACCGGCGTTGCGAAAAGGACTCGTAAATAATGGCAATATGGAAGTTGGCGGAAGAAATACAAGAAGCTCACGATGAACGTTTTTCTGACGCTGCAAAGACCCCGGCATTTATTGGAACACGTTTTAGCCTTGAAAAAGAAGAAAAACGAATATTTGATCTTAGCGAACGCCTTCATAGAGAAACAAAACCAGACCCTAACAAGCTCATACAATTATTGCAATCACGAGAGTCCTTGGAGCGAAGAATCCACATTTGCACAAAAAGTGTTGATTTTCATACCGATATGATGAATAGCGTCCGGCACATCATGATCATCAAACTCCAAAAACTTTTAGACAACGTAACCAAATCTTTATCGGAGTATGGGAATATAAATATCACACTACCGAAACAAGACGGGCAAAAGGAAAAAAATATTTTAATCATACAGCTGATTTACGCTGTTATAGGCATTCTACAATGCAAAGATCAATTTTTGGCCGAAGATATTTTGCCACTTAGAAAGGATCTGTTTTCGTTAGTTAATTGGTATGATGACGTTGATCTGTCCCGGAATGTTTTTGACAAGCAACATTTCGATATTAGCACCAACACTTTCTCACGGTTTATCATAGAGGAATACGGACTTAAAATGATTGAATGCCCATTGTGCGGAAAAATGACGATCGCAGAAGTGCGGCATTGCATTATGTGCGGAGGAACGATTCATGAATGACACCGAAACCCTAATTTTCTGCAAAACGTTTTATCAAGCAATCGCCAAAAGTCCCGGAAAAACAGTCAATTGGTTTTTGGATATTAAAGATCATATTGATGAGCCGAGACTTCTTAAGTTGGCTGTCGAAGGCGGGATCCCCGAAGTCATATTTCTTGCTTGCTATAATGGAAAAACATCGGATTTATATCGTAAACTTACTGATGCGTTCGATAAAGACGTTCTCGAATTGTTTGGTAATGGGATCGCCAGCGTCGGGAGTTATCCAAAAAAACCGA
>JAPLKQ010000025.1 GCA_026387995.1 Bacillota bacterium | reverse complement strand
TTTGAGGACGCGCGAATTATCGCCAAACCCAGGCCATAAGAAATCGCCCTCAGCATCTTTTCTGAACCAATTTACATAATAGATTTTGGGTAAACGATTATCAGGGTACTTTTTCCCAATATCAATCCAGTGTTTTAAATAATCGCCGACGTGATAACCGATAAATGGCAACATGGCGAAAGGATCACGCCGCACCTGACCGATTTGGTCGCTGATCGTGGCCGCCGTTATCTCTGATCCCATGATGGACCCCATGAATACGCCATGATTCCAACTTAAGCTCTCGTGAACTAAGGGAATCGTGGTGGGTCTACGTCCGCCGACAAGTATCGCGGAAATCGGCACGCCCTCAGGATTTTCCCACTCTGGAGCGAGCACCGGGCATTGCTGTGTCATCACCGTAAAACGGGAATTCGGATGCGCCGCCGGCGTTTTTTCTTTGGGCGTCCAGTCCTTTTGCTGCCAATCCATTAAATGAGCGGGCGTTGGACCATCGATGCCTTCCCACCATACATCTTTGTCATCGGTAATGGCGACATTCGTAAATAACGTGTTTTTTTGAATAGCCGTCATCGCGTTTGGATTTGATTGATAGGAAGTTCCTTTAGCTACGCCAAAGAAACCATATTCAGGGTTGATGGCATATAATCGGCCATCTTTTTTAAGCATCATCCAAGCGATATCGTCGCCAACGGTTTCGACTTTCCATCTTGGCAAAGACGGTACTAGCATCGCCAAATTGGTTTTGCCGCAGGCACTTGGGAAAGCGCCGGTCATATATTTGCAGCGGCCTTCGGGATTCGTAATCTTTAAAATCAGCATGTGCTCGGCCATCCAACCTTCATCACGGGCGATGACGGAAGCAATTCGAAGCGCCAAACATTTCTTTCCTAGCAAGGCGTTGCCACCATAACCGGATCCAAATGACCATATCGCTCTTTCTTCGGGAAAATGAACGATATATTTCTTTTCGATCGGGGCGCAAGGCCATAAGCATTTAACAAACGATTTTACTTTTCCCAGTTCTTTTAAAACCGCTGTGCCCATCCGTGTCATCAGACGCATATTGACCACGACATAAAGGCTATCGGTCAATTGGACACCAATTTTAGAAAGGGGAGAACCAAAAGGACCCATCATAAATGGGATAACGTACATCGTTCGGCCTTTCATTGAACCGCGGAAAGACTCTGATAATGTTTTTTTAGCTTCAATCGGATCAAACCAGTTATTCGTGGGACCGGCGTCCGTTATTTTTTGGGAGGCGATAAAAGTACGGCCCTCGGTACGGGCCACATCGCTGGGGTCACTGAAAAAGGCATAAGAATTCGGACGTTTCTGAGGGTTGAGCGTCAGCGCTTTGCCTTCAGCGACGAGTTGCTGGATGAAACGTTGGTACTCAGACTTCGAGCCATTGCACCAGTACACTTTTTCGGGCTGGCACAAAAGACGCATTTCTTCAACCCAATCGTACAATTCCGGATAATCAATCATGGTTATTTCCTTTGAGAATAAGCGTTATTAATAGGTCTTCGCCTTTTCTTCGCCTTTTAAGACGGCAAGCACGCCCTGATTCAGGGCTTGAAGTTCTTCTTCGCCAGGATAAATAAAGCATGGGGCAATCCATTTCACGCGGGCAAGCAAACAATCCGTGAAATACTGACTGTAGCAAATGCCGCCAGTGAGCAAGATGGCGTCGACCTTACCGTTAACGACAGTGGCCATCGCGCCCACGTCTTTGGCGATTTGATAGACGAAAGCGTCGAAATACAGCTTTGCGTTCTCGTCCCCGCTTTGGGCACGACGTATAATTTCTTTCACATCGTTCGTTTGTAAGTATGCGGTAAAACCGCCATTACCGACCAAAAGTTTTCGGACTTCCTTGTGCGTATATTTTCCGCTGAAACATAAATCGGCAAATTGTAATACAGGTAAGGAACCCGCGCGTTCGGGCGAGAAAGAGCCTTCGCCTGTCGCGTCGGTGATGTCGATGATTTTACCGTTGTGGTGGATGCCCACCGAAATGCCGCCGCCGATGTGGGCGACGATTAAATTGACCGCGTTATAATCGAGATGTTTTTCCTTGCAGTATTTCTTTGCGATTGCTTTATGATTAAGCGCATGGCAACGTAGTTTTCGCTCAATTTGCGGTAATCCGGAAATGGTGGCGATTTTCGGGGCTTCAAATGTGGACGGGGGATCGGTGATGTAGGCTTTCGGCCCATATTGTTTTGAAAGAGCGTCGCCGATGAGCGAACCGAGATTACTCGGGTGATCGACAGGGGAGTGCAAAGAATCAAAAATGACGTTATCATCGACAAAATAAGTGCCACTTTCGATGGGTTTCAAAATGCCACCGCGGCAACTATAGGCGGAGAAAGAGCCTAGGCTGATTTTATCTTTTTTGAGCATTTCCTCGATTAACGTTTTCCGGTATTGAGCTTCGAGTTCCATCGTCGGATATTGCTTCAGTTCTTCCGCGGTGTGAACGACTTTATATTCTTTAATTAATTTTTCGTCTTCAAAGACCCCGAACTTTGTTGAGGTGCTGCCTGGGTTAATGGCTAATATCTTATACATGATGCTTCTTTGCCTCCATCATTAGGCGCGCTAAATAAAGCGAGCCGAGTTTTTCGTCTTCGCCGTCAGAGCGGGAAACGACAATCATGGGGACCTTGGCTCCCAAAATCAAACCATAGCCCACAAAATCCGCTAAATAAGTGAGCGCCTTCACGAGAATGTTGCCTGACTCGATGGCAGGAACAATCAGAATGTCAGCTTTTCCGGCGAGCGGATCATGGACTTCTTTTTTGGCGGCGCTGCTTGTAGAAATCGCGACGTCAAATTGTAAGGGTCCAGAAACACGGCAGCCCGTGATCTCTCCACTCAAATTCATTTCGTGAAGCTTCTGGGCATCCATGGTGGCTGGCATTTTATCATAGGGTTTTTCCTTAGCGGTTAAAGGAACAACCACGGGGTCGCTGATTCCAAGCGTATGCGCAAATTCAACCGCGTTGATGATGATTTCTTTTTTCTGCTCGATGGTCGGCGCGATGATCATGCCGCCATCGGACACGAGGAACAGTTTATTGTCGGATTCCCGATAAGCCACCATCATGTGCGAGAGTAGGTGATCTTGCTTGATTTGGTATTCTTTTTTAAGCATCGGTTTGAGAAAAATGGAAGTGTCGATAAGGCATTTCATGGCGGCCTGTGCTTTGTTTTCAGAAACGAGGAGCGCAACGCGGTCAGCGGCTTCTTCCATGGCGGGGCAGTGGACGATTTCAATGTTCTTAGAGGTCAATTTAATCTCATCCATTTTTAGTTTAATGATGATTTGGTCGCCACATAAGATGGCGTTCGAGATGATGCCGCGCTTTAAAGCTTCTTTAATGGTAAGCAGACTTTCCGTGTCGTGCGGATAGGCTACGGCCAGCGTAAAATCGAAGCGATTATCCTTCATTGGGAAACGTTGGTAAAGGTTCATGATGACTTTTTCCTGCCTTATTAACTTCATCATAGCGAATCTATTTATAAAAAGACAACATTATCATCGAAAGTGGGTGGTAACACTCCTCGTTTTTTTGGTATACTAACAAAGAAGAATGCATAAGAATCTGCCTCTTCGCTCCTACGCCGAGCGAAGGCTTATCCGAAAGGCAAGAAAGAATATAAACATAAGTTGAAACTATGGACTATCGATTGATTTTTCACTCGACCACGCTCCAAGAAGCCTGAAAGCCTTATTTCGTTTGCCTCAAAAAATATAAAACCAATGTTTTCAATAACATAAAGGAGAAAAAACATGGCTGATATCTTACAAATCGGAAAAGACGCCCAAGAATCCAAACGGCACTTTCCCGATACGATCGACGCGTCCATCGGGATGTTCTACGATGAGAATCACGTGGTCGGGGGTTTTCCCTCGGTCTACCGCGTCCTGAAATCGCTTGCGCCGGAATTGATGCTTCCTTATAACTCAGTGGATGGCGGAACGGAATTCAAGCAAAACGTCTCGTCCTGGTTACTGGGCCGTTACGAAAAGCTCATCTGGGACACGATGCATCCCTTCGTGTGCTCGACCCCCGGCGGCAGCGGTGTCGTCTCGGCGGTCTTTGCTTCCTATGGAAGAGAAAAAGAAGCGATTCTGGTCCCGAACATCCGGTGGCAGTATGGCCGCTTCGCCAAACCGCGTGCGCTCACCCTGGAAACCTATACGATGTTTGAAGGTTCTGCCTTTAATTTAAAGGACTTTGAATTCAAACTCACTAAACTGGCCGCTCATCAAAAACGGATCATCGTCGTCATTAACGATCCGTGCCACAACCCCAGCGGGTACACTCTCCAACTCTCGGAGTGGCTGGCCATCATTGACTTACTCAACCGTTTCTCCGACCACGAAATCGTCTTGCTCTATGATGTCGCTTATATCGATTATTCCTTAGAAAAAGACGCACGGCTTAAAATCAGTTATTTACCGACGCTAGGCAAGCATGTCGTGACCGTCATGGCCTTCAGCGGATCTAAAACGTTTGGCGCTTATGGCTTACGTCTGGGCGCCGCGATTAGTTTAAGCGTGGACGAAAAGAAAGCCATGGAGTGCCAACAAAAACTTTATGGTTATGCCTGTGGCACTTGGTCCAGTAGCGCGACCCCATCGATTGAACTCATGATGCGTAAAGAAAATAAGCCGGAATTCTTAGCGGATTTAGCAAAGGCTAAAGACACGATTTCCCAGCGTGGCGTCATCTTTAAAAAACAAGCCGCGGATATTCAACTAAAGACCGCTCCTTACGTGAATGGTTTTTATTCTTTTGTCCTCTGCGACAAATCGGAAGAAGTTTATGCCAAACTCGCGGAGCATCATATCTTCGTCGTGCCGATGGAAGGCGGCATCCGCGTCGCCTTGTGCAGTTTATCCTTAAAAGAAGTGGATGGCCTTGCCGCCAAAATTAAAACCATCGCCTCTTTATAAATGAGGGAGTGATGAATGATGCGCTGCATCGTTTGCGGTCATGAAATGTTAGGCCCGGTTTGTCCCAAGTGCGGTTTTCGTATCGATTCAAATAACGACGAAAATAGCGATGCTAAGGATGAAAAGGAAGAAAAAGGCTTTTTTGAAACCTTATTAGATGAAATCAAAGGACGAAAATAACGATTGGTTTGTCTATGTATTGAAGAAACCGCCAAGAAGCAGCAAAGACGCTGCGGCAAAAGCGAAAGTCTGCAGATAAGTCAGTAAATCTCCGCCCGTCGTCTCCATATGAATGACATAGAAAACCGTGATCAGCATGTTCAGCGCGCTCGTCACTAAAAAGGTATAACGCCACTGACGAGACATTCTCCCGATCGGTAGAAAAGTAATAAAGAGCCCAAAAACCGAGAGCGCGATGGTCACGATGGAAACATCCATCCATAGCCAGTAAGCCGACGCCGTGGGGGCCAGTAGCGCAATGCCGCCACAAATAAAGAGACCGTTCGCCAAGAGACTGACAAGGTGAGCGATGAGCATGATGAGACGTGATTCCTTGATCATATGATTTCCTCGTAGGTTAATCCTATTGTATACGGGAATAATTAAACACTCAACCTTGGAAATCGATTAGCGAAAAGAGTGGCATTCCCAAAAAGAACATTGAGCGTATAATGAAAATGAAAAGATGATTCGTAGCCAATAATAGGAGGCAATTTCCCAATGGAAATGGTAGCTTACATCAAAGAAAAAAGAGCGCCTGGTTTTAAACGCGTTACGAAGAAAGTCCCAGATGTTTTAGGACCTGACGAAGTGCTGATTAAGGTCTTGGCGACCTCGATTTGTGGCACTGACGTTCACATTTATCAATGGAACGAATGGAGCCAGAACCGCGTCAAACCGCCTTTAACGGTCGGCCACGAATTCTCTGGCCGCGTGATCACGGTCGGCAAAGACGTCACGAAGGTCAAAGTGGGGGATATCGTCTCCGCGGAAACCCATATCGTCTGCGGCACCTGCGAATTCTGCCAGCGCGGCGAATTCCATATTTGCGAAAACACGAAAATCATCGGGGTCGACATCGACGGTTGCTTTGCCGAATACGTGAAGCTCCCGGCGTCGAACCTCATCGTCAATAAAACCAAGACTGAACCTAAATATCTCTGTATCCAAGAACCTCTCGGAAATGCCGTCCACACGATGATGCATTTTGAGATCAAAGATAAAACCGTGGCTGTCGTTGGCTGCGGGCCGATTGGCCTCATGGGCGTCAACATCGCGAAAGCGGTGGGCGCGAAAAAGA
>JAPLKQ010000077.1 GCA_026387995.1 Bacillota bacterium | reverse complement strand
CGGGTGAGACCATACCAAATCGGGTAAACGCAAGCCAAATCACCGACGACGAGCCATTTTTTAAGAAGACCGCCGACGGCGTAACGGATGATGAAATAACCGGCGAGGTTGCTCAAGCTTTCAATTAAGAATAACGGCACGCGCATCTGACCGGCGACCGTCATCTGTTGGATGATGAAGTTCGGTAAGAACCACCACTGCGACGGATTGGTCACCGCGCCATAGATTTCTTGGTTGGTGAAGTTGCCCCAACGCCCGATGGCTTGCGCCACGAGGATGGTGGGAACGGCGATATCGAGGAGATGCCATAGATTGATGTCTTTACGATATTTCTTAATGAACCAGACGCCGGCGATGGTGCCAAAGATGGCGCCGCCCTGAATGGCGAGGCCGCCTTCCCACATGGCAAAGACGTGCCAGAAGGGACGCGTGGCAAATTCCGTCGACCATTGGCCGATGACGTACCAGATACGGGAGCCGATGGCCCCCGCCGGGAACGCGACATAGAAAAGGTTTTCGATATAGTCTTTGCGGTAGCCTTCCAAATGGAGTTGGTGGGCGGCGATGAAATAAACGATACCGGCTCCGCCGATAATGAATAAGGCATAAAAAGCGACGATGACGCGGCCGTTGAACTCAATGCCTTTCGTGAGCGGGAAATCAATCAGGACATCGATGCCTTCCATGAAAATGACGAAGGAAAGAATGAGGGGGATAATCCCGGAGATGACCGTCCAGAAGGCGATTTTCTTATACTGTTCGCTGATTTGCAGTTTGTAATAACGGGTGACGAAGGCAACGACCATAAGACCGGCTAAGCAGATAGTAGCAAATAAACCGATATAGGTAAGGATTTGATCGCTGGGCGTCATCGAAATGCCGTCGGCATGGATTTTGCCATAAACGAGGACGGTGACGCCGAGGGCCACGCCCACCACACCCAATAAAGTCTGAATTAAAAGGAATAATTCTTTATTTTTCTCGAGCGCGTGGGCTTTAATCCACGCCGAGAAACGGACATAAATGAAGAAGAGGGCGGCTAAGGCGATGATCGCCCCGATATAAATGAGTGCTGTGTTCATGGTGTCTGTCCTTTACCCGTTTAGAGTAGCATCAATCGAATAAGGCTTCAATCTTTTAGCGTGACTGCTTATGCTTCTTATCGGCTTCTAAGACCGGCTTTAAAAACTGGCCGGTGTAGGAACGTGGATTGGCGGCCACTTCTTCGGGGGTCCCCAGAGCGATGATTTCGCCGCCGCGGTTTCCGCCTTCAGGGCCAAGGTCAATGATGTAGTCGGCGACTTTGATGACATCGAGGTTATGTTCGATGACAAGGACCGTATCGCCATGGTTGACGATGGACTGGAGGACCGTGAGTAAGCGGGCGACGTCGTGGACGTGAAGGCCTGTCGTCGGTTCATCCAAGATATATAAGGTTTTGCCGGTCGGGCGCTTCTGGAGTTCATACGCTAACTTGACGCGTTGGGCTTCCCCGCCTGAAAGAGTGGTTGCTTGTTGGCCCAATTTGATATAGCCAAGGCCGACATCATAGAGGGTTTG
>JAPLKQ010000071.1 GCA_026387995.1 Bacillota bacterium | reverse complement strand
GGAAATGCCTGCCGAAGCCTTAATCAAGCGCTTAATCGCGACCGTCTCCTGCGTCAACCTTGACCAAATCCAAACCGGTTTCTTAAATAGCAAAGACCGCTTAGCGATCGGCGAAGCCTTAAAGACCGTCGGCGACACCAAGATGTACATTGATGACACTCCCGGCATCAAACTCTTGGATATCATCGCCAAAGCCCGCAAACTGAAAACGGCGAATCCCGACCTCGGGCTCATCGTCGTCGACTATATTGGCTTAATCACCACCGGCAACAAGAAGATTGAATCCCGGCAGGTCGAAGTGAGCGAAATTTCCCGCGAACTGAAAGAACTGGCCCGCGAACTGAAGGTGCCTATACTCGTCGTCAGCCAACTCTCCCGTGAAGTCGATAAGCGTGAAGGCAAACGCCCGATGCTCAGCGACTTACGTGAATCCGGCTCCATCGAACAAGACGCCGACCAAGTCTTATTGATGTTCCGCAAAGACTATTACGAATCCACCGGGGCCCAAGTGGGCACCAAACGTAAATCCCCCGAAGAGGAAAAGAAAGCCGCTGCTGCCGCGTTCGAAGAACGCGAGCTCAACAAAAAAGCCGACGCGGACGCTTCCCTCGTCGAACTCATCATCGCCAAAAACCGCAACGGCAAAACCGGAACCGTCCCGCTCTTGTTCTTCAAGGGCTATGGCCGTTTCGATACGCCTAGCGACGAGTACGAAGCCCAGCTTGCCAAGATCCGGCAAAGCGGTGGCATCCAAGACATCGAAGATTAATCCATGAAATTTTATATTTTCGCCAGCGGGTCCAAAGGAAACGCCACTTTGGTGGCCGACCATGGACACGTCATCCTGATTGATATGGGGATCACCCTCAAACGTTTAAAAGACGGCATGGCCGCAACCCCTTATAAGATTGAGGATATTTCGGCTGTCTTTTTCACGCACGAACATTCCGACCATATCTCCGGGATGGGTTTCCTTCCTTTAGAACTTAGGTACGCCGCCAAAGGCACCTGCGAAGTCATCGAAGGCCATGAGTTAGAGCCATTTCAAACGTACGCCATCAACGGCTACCGCATTACCGTGCTGCCCACCAGTCACGACGCGACCAACCCGATTGGTTTTGTCTTCGAGACTGAGACCGAAAAGTTAGTCTATATGACCGACACCGGCTATATCAGCGAACGCAATATCGTCTACATGAAAAACGCCGATTTTTATATCATCGAAAGTAACCACAATATCAAGATGCTTTTAAAGACCAACCGTCCCTATGATTTGATTCAACGGATCTTAGGGGACTACGGGCATCTTTCCAATGAAGATTCGGCAATGTATGTGGCCGAGATGTTAGGGGCCAAAACCCGGGAAGTGGTGCTCGCCCATTTAAGTGAGGAAGCCAATACCCCGGAAGTGGCGCTTTCCGCCTATCTCCGCATCTTTAGAAAACGCCACGTCGACATCGACCGTATTTACATCCACGCTGCCAGCCAGCACGACATCGTCGTCGGTGGCAATTTCGAGGAATAGCCATGAAGGTCAAAATCCTCGCCGTCGGTAAAATTAAAGAGCCGTTTTGGAAAGATGCCATCGCTGAATACACGAAACGCCTATCCGGTTATATCACGCTCGAAATCATCGAAGTCGATGAAGCCAAAATCCCCCAAGGCGCGAGCGAAAAAGAAGAAGCGATTGCCAAGGAAAAAGAAAGCCAGAATCTCCTCGCCAAAATTAAAAGCGGCGAGTATGTTGTGGCCCTTGATCTGAATGCCCCGGAATTCGATAGCCTAGCTTTTGCCGCACACCTCGAAAAACTCTTCGTCAAAGGCGACTCGCTTATCACCTTTGTCATCGGCGGTTCTTTGGGCCTCGGCCCGGAGATAAAAAAACGGGCGAACGAACGGCTTTCGTTAAGCGCGTTGACGTTCACCCATCCAATGACAAGAATCATACTTTTAGAACAAATATATCGCGCTTTTAAAATCAACCGTGGCGAGACCTATCACAAGTAACTTATTGGATCCCCTCAAAGATGGCGGATCCTTTTTTCTTAATGCCGCGTTCGAGCAGATATAAAGTACCGCCGGAAATGACAATGATAATCAGGAATGACCAGATAATATTGAGCCCAATGAGCGCCGATCCGAGGCCAATGAAAAACAAGACCACGGCGAAGGCAAAGCAGAGGAGCATGCCGAATAAGCCGTTTTTATTTTGTTTGACGGCGGCGGTTTCGTTATCCCATTCAACAAAGGGGTGCATTAAATCGACGAGAATCATCAAATAGTTGGCGATAATAAGCAGGATGACGATGGGCAAGTAAATTAAGGCCAAAATCACCGGATTTAAATGGCCTATGACACCAACGATAATGGTGGCGGCAAATAATAGGAAAGCAGTGATGGAGGTCCCTATCGTGATTTTAGCCCGTAATTGGATGATGGGTTTCACTGGCCAGGTTTTCATTAAGTAGGCGTTCTTGCCTTCACGGGAAATCGCCGTCGAGCTGATCATGGTCATCGCGGCCATGAACATCGTCCCGGCGCCGATGAAGAAAACAATCGCTCCAAAGTTGAAATTGAAGTAGGGTGCTACTGCGGCAATCAAGGTCGTAAAACTAAACGCCTCGCCGGAACCTTGAGATGCCGACATGCCGCCATAAAGCGAAAAGGCGGCAATGACGACGATGAGGATCGGCGGGGTCAATAAGTTAAAGACATAAGTGGGGGAGCGGACAATGCCGCGCCACTCGGCTTTGAGGACGCTGAAATAGGGTTTATCATTTTTGGATTCGGACTTTAGGGCTTTATTGACGTCGCCTTTTTTACGGTGTGCGGCATGTTCGTCGCCACCCACTAAAGTTTTAAGATAAAACCACTTGGCGGCCAGCGACGCGACAACGACCAGAGCGGCGGAAATGCCCGCGAACGCTAAGATATTGAGGGTCCCAATGAGAGAATCATCCATAAGTCCATTACGTGGAAATTGCATGATGAAATCGGCAAAATGTAGTTTGTTGGCGAGCGCGATGAATGTGTCGCGCGTCCTTAAAATATAATCGGTTTCGGTTTCGCCGGTTCCGATGCCGGAGTTAATCGCGGTGATGCCAAACTCGCCGGCTAAAATCGTGCCGATGGAGAACACCATCATGACGGTCGTGAAAGCTTCTTTGTGACGGCCGATGTTAAAGACGCGGCCGATGATGATGGCAATCAAGAACGTGATCGATAAAGGGATGAATGGGATGACAAAGACGAAAATGAGTTCGTTCAGATAAACGAGCAATCCGGGTTGGACGACGACGTCATAACTGACGATGAAGGGGAGGACGAACGCGATCTCGATCAAGAAGGCGTCGATGCTGGCCACGAGTAACCGGCCGAAGAAAATCTCTTCCGGTTTAATCGGTAACGGCAGATACACATTGGAGTCGTTCGATAAAAAGAAGATGGAGATGACCAGCGTCATCGTGAATACGAAGATGAGGGCAATCAGGATGGGGATGATCGCAGTCAATGCCGCCCCCATGAACATGCCTTGTTTGGCGACACTGAAAATCGACCAGCCAGTCATGAACATCGAGAAGAAGAAGCTCGCAAAGATGAACGCCATCAACGCGCCGATGGCAATCCGTTTTCCCGGCGTGGTCTTCTGCGCCTCGCGTTTGGCTTTGTTTTTTCCAAAGGAAAAGGCTCCTGCAAAATTGTAGGAGTTCTTGAGCATGGTCTTGGTGATTAAAAATAGCCTACTCATGGTCGGTCAGTTCCAAAAAGAGCGATTCAAGCGATTGGACGGAGGCGGAATGTTTCTTGAGTTCTTCCATCGTCCCGACGAAGATGATTTTGCCTTTATCGATAATCGCGATGCGGTCGCAGAGTTTTTCTGCCACTTCCAAGACGTGGGTGGAGAAGAACACGGTTTTGCCACTACGGGCGTGTTCGCGCATCATCTCTTTTAAAGTAAATGAAGATTTCGGGTCTAAGCCGGTGAGCGGTTCGTCGAGAATCCAAACCGCCGGATCGTGAAGCAAGACGCCGATGACAAGCATCTTCTGGCGCATGCCGTGCGAATAGTTTTGGATTTTATCGCCCAGCGCGTCGGTCATCTCAAAACGGGTCGCTAAGTCTTTAATCCGTTTCTCGCGCAGTTCTTTGGTGATGCCGTATATGGAAGCGATGAAATTAAGGTATTCGATGCCTTTTAAGCGGAGGAGCACATCCGGGTTATCCGGGACAAAGCCGAATTCGCGTTTAGCCGCGATATCGTCGGTTTTAATGGACTTCCCATTGATGAAGATTTCCCCGCTGGTGATGTTGGTGATGCCGGTGATCATCTTTAAAGTGGTGGTCTTGCCGGCGCCGTTCGGGCCTAAAAAGCCAAATATTTCACCGTCTTTGATTTCTAAGTTGATATGGTCTACGGCGACGAAGTCTTTGCCGTAGGTCTTGCTGACGTTTTCGATTTTAATCATGACTGAATTCCTCTAATCCACTATCTACACTAGACACTTTGGGCGTTTTTTTCCACAAAAAAAGTGCAACGGCGTTGCACTTACAATTAATCGATGAGGCCAAAATGCTTGATCGCATTCGCCCAACCATCTTTGTCTATGTCATCGGTGACATAGTCGGCGATCGCTTTGGCTTCGCTTTTAGCGTTGCCCATGGCGACCGAGATGCCGGCGATACTGAGCATTTCCACGTCATTCAGGGCATCGCCCAAACACATGACGTTTTCGGGTCCCCATTTATAGTGTTCACAGACGGCTAAGATGCCTTTTGATTTATCAGAATCTTTGGGCATGATGTCGACGGCGTATTCATCCCAGCGGGCACTCTTGCAGAGCTTGAGGTGCGGGAGAAACAGCGATTCGTCGAGCTCGTCGCAGAACGCGATAGCTTGGTAGACCGTACGGTCATAATGGTCAGGATAGGCCCGTGGCTGCGGGAAACGCGTTCCATATTTCTCGTGTGCCGAGATGACGCGATCATCAACATAGTTGATGTGTCCTTCTTTTTCTTCGATTAAAGTAAGACCGAATTTGAGACGTTTCGAGAATTTGATGAGCATATCGACTTCCGATTCGGGAAGCGGATAACGGTAGATGATTTTGTCATTGATGATGACGTTCGCGCCGTTCATGGTGATGGCGCCGTCGGGCTTAATGAAATTCAGGACGCCGGATTTGCCAATTAAGTATTGGTTGCGGCCGGAGCACAAAAAAACCTTGATGCCTTTGGCTTGCAAAGCTTCAACGGCTTTGACGGCGCTTTCGGGCACGGACTTGGTCTTATGCGAGAATAAGGTCTCGTCGATATCGGTAATGACTACTTTAATTTGATTGTCTTCCATAGTTTTCCTCCTTTCGTTTGTATTAGCATACTCTTTAGAATAATATTAGTAAAGGTGATTTTAATGAACTATCCGAAGTGGCCAGGCGTAACCGAACTCCATGATCCCAGCACACCCTTCAGCATCCTTTACCGGACCTTAGAGGGCGGTCTTTTTTACATCGAACCGGCATTTTATACCCAACTCAGCGGGTTTCAGATGCATCATCCCAATAAGTATCAATTAATTCTAGATGAAATGGCGCGGTTAGTCAAAGTTCACAAGCGGGTCATCTTTACCGCGGATGACGAACACCCGATCATCCACAAAGGCGACTTTGTCCTCCTTGAGATCACGGACGTCACGAACCCCTTAAAAATCTTCATACAAGATAAAAACACCGGCTCGAATTACGGCGATTAATTGGCTTTCGAACCATGGAATTGAACCAGGCGGCCTCGCGGCCGCTTTTTTTCGATGCAAAAGCGGTTTTGGGTTTGGTCTATCAATAGATATTGATTGAATTATTTGTCCGATACTTTACAATATAATAGACAGGCAGGGGATTACCGTGGCCATTCAAGCTTTACTCGTCTATAACATCACGCAGCATAACGATAAAGGCCAAGCGCAGATCAGTGCGTTCGTCGAGGCCTTTAAAAAATTTAACGTGAACTTGATGGCGCTCCCCAATTCCCAAATCGTCGATTATACTGACCAACACCCGAACGCTTTCTCGTTTGCCGTGTTTTGGGATAAAGACATCCATATCTCCACCTATTTAGAAGAAGAACTGCATATGCCGGTCTTCAATTCCAAAGAAAGCATCATGACCTGCGACGATAAGGCCCTAACGTATTTGGCGTTCCGTAATTATTCCATCCCAACCCCAAAAACCATCATCTTGCCTTACACTTTCGATATCAACGTTCTCAATTATTATGACGAAGTGAAGACCATGATCGCCAAGTTAACGTATCCCTTTATCGTCAAGGAACGCTTTGGTTCTTATGGCGAACAAGTCTATTTAGTCCATTCCGAAGAAGAGTTCAAAGCCCTCCTTTCCAAAGTCGGTAAAAAGCCTTTGCTGGTGCAGGAATATATCGCGGAAGCCACCGGTCGCGACTACCGTGTCAACGTCGTCGGCCATGAAGTGATTACTGCCGTCGAACGCTATAATCCCAATGATTTCCGGAGCAACGTCAACCAAGGCGGCACGATGACGGAAGTCAAACTCTCTCCCAAACTGAAGAAATTAGCGGTGGACGCCGTCCGCGCCGTCGGCGCAGACTTTGCCGGCGTCGACATCGTTCTCGATAAAGATAAAAAACCACTCGTTCTTGAAGTGAACACCAATGCCCGCACCCTCAGCGTTGAAAAGGCCACCGGTATTTACTTAACTTGGTATATCGCCCGCTATGTCAGACATCATTTCCTCCGCCCACGTAAAATCGGCTTAATCGCGAGGTAAACTATGGAAATCGTCGTCATCGGACTTGGCTATGTCGGACTTGTTAACGCTGTCGTTTTAGCTGGCTACCATCATAAGGTCACCGGTTATGATTTGAACGTGAGCAAAATCGCGCGCCTCAAACAGGGCGAAGCGGTGCTGAGCGAACCCGGACTCCAAGAACTCTTAAATAAGAATAAAGAAAACCTGATTTTCACTGATTCCGCCGAAACAGCGATTAAAGATAAAGAAGTGGCCTTTGTCGCCGTCGATACCCCGGAAAATCCCGATGGTTCGGCTAATTTAGTGCATTTTTATGCAGCCCTTCATCAAATCGCGAAGTTTGCGACGCGGCCGATGAGCGTCATCATCCGTTCGACCGTCCCCGTCGGCACCAACCGTTTAGCCGCGGCTTATTTAAAAGAAGAAAGCCCGCTTGCGTTTAACGTCATCAGCCAGCCTGAATTCTTATCGCAAGGCCGAGCGGTCAAAGACATGAAGAAACCTTATCGGATCATTCTTGGCGTCGCCGAGGGCGAAACTAAGAAGACGGTGAAGGCCTTATATGCTTTCTATACGAAAAAACACGTTCCCGTGCTTTATACGTCCCCGGAAAGCGCCGAACTCGCTAAATATGCCAGCAACAACTTCCTCGCCTTAAAAATCTCTTATATCAATGAAATGGCACGCTTGGCCGAGAAGGTTGGCGCCGACATCGATGAAGTCGCGACAGGTATGGGACTAGACCCACGCATCGGCAAGGCTTTCTTTAAAGCCGGCATCGGCTATGGCGGATCTTGCTTCCCCAAAGACACGAAAGCTTTGAACTGGTTAGCGGATAAAAAACACACGCCTTCAGAAACCCTGAAAGCCACGATCAAAGTGAACCAAGAACAGCCCAAATTATTCGTCGACAAAATCAACCAACGTTTTCATGGCGTTTTGACTGGCAAAAAAATAGCGGTCTTGGGTTTAGCCTTTAAAGGCAACACCACGGACGTTCGTAACTCACCGGCTTACCCGATTATCGAACGTCTCTTATCCTATGGCGCCGAAGTCGTTGCCTACGATAAATCCGCAATTGAAGAATTCAAGAAAAACATCGATGCCAACGAGCATTTAACATATAGCAATCAGCTGCTATCCGCGATGAAAGGCGTACAGGCGGTAGTCATCGCCAATGATGCCAAAGAAATCAAAACGTTAAAACCATCCGATTTTATCGATGCGATGGACAAACCCATCGTTTATGACGGACGAAACCTTTATAAACCATTGGCAATGGCAAAAATCGAATATCATTCCGTTGGCCGACCATCGAGCCGATAGAAAGCACAAAAAAAGCAGGCCTCTCGAGAAGCGGCCTGCTTTTACTTTGGCAATCTTTAGATTCTGGCGACGCCGGAATCACGGGCCGCTTGGGCAACTTTGCTCGCGACGGCGGCATGAACGCGGCGGTCGAATGGCGCCGGTAAGATGTATTCCGCTTTTAATTCTTCTTTCGTGACGATACTGGCAATGCCGTAAGCGGCGGCAATCATCATGGCGTGGTTGATATCGGATGCGCGGACATCAAGAGCGCCTCTGAAAATACCGGGGAAAACCAATAAGTTATTGATTTGGTTGGGTTGATCGCTGCTGCCTGTGCCGACTACAGCGGCGCCGGCATGTAATGCCTCTTCTCTGGATATTTCCGGAGTGGGGTTTGCGAGCGGGAAGACGATGGAACCTTTGGCCATGCTGCCGATCATCGCCTCAGAAACGATTTTGCCGACGGAAACGCCGATGAAAACGTCAGAATCTTTCATAGCGGTGGCTAAAAGACCATGGAGATGGTTTCGGTTGGTGATTTTGGCCATTTCCGCTTGAACGGGATTCATCCAGGTTTCGCCTTCGCAGACGATGCCGAAGCGGTCGACGAGGATGATGTTTTCGGCGCCTAAATCTTTAAGGAAACGGGCGATGGAGATTCCGGCCGCGCCGGCCCCGTTGATGACGATCCGGACAGAAGCGATTTTCTTATGGACGACTTGAAGAGCGTTTAACAAAGCCGCGCCGACAACGATGGCTGTTCCATGTTGATCGTCATGGAAAACGGGGATATCGCAGATGGCCTTTAAACGCGTTTCGATTTCAAAGCAGCGTGGGGCCGAAATATCTTCTAAGTTAATGCCTCCGAAATTGCCGGCGAGCAAGGCGACGGTTTGAATGATGACTTCCGGGTCTTTGCTGCGGATGCAGAGCGGAATCGCATCGACACCGCCGAAAGTTTTCAATAAAACGCATTTACCTTCCATGACAGGCATTCCCGCTTCTGGGCCGATATCGCCGAGACCTAGAACGGCAGTCCCATCGGTGATGACGGCGACGAGGTTGCCGCGGCCAGTCAAGGTATAGCTTTGCGTGATGTCTTTCTGGATGACCAAACAAGGGGTGGCGACCCCTGGAGTATATGCGAGCGACAAATCATTTTTCGTTTCCACTTTTACTTTGGGAACGATATCGAGCTTGCCTTTCCACTCATAATGTTTTTCTAACGACAATTTTCCGTAATCCATAGGGGTCCTCCTTATAAGAAGATGGGGATGTAGGCAACGCTGTGCATCAGCATCATCATGATGAAGATCAAGCAGGTAATGAGAGCACCGAGATAGGGGCGTCCGGTCTTCTTGAAGAAATAACGGTTGAAGAGCGGTAATATCGCCATCATCGGGATGACCGACAAGAGCATATTGACGAAGAGCCAGTTGTCCGTGTAGTAGACGGTCTTCGTCGTCGCAAAGGTGATGTATTGGATGGCGATGACTCCGAATAATCCGATGATATTGGCAAGGACGGCGATTAAATTCGAGAGCCACTCTTTATGGCCTTCATAACGGTTGACCATGCTGACGCGGATGGAGTTCGAGAAATAGAAGATGAAGAAGAAGGGGACATACATGAGCAGGACAATGAGGTATTTGACTTTATTGATCGGCCGTATCGCCAGGAAGAAACTCCTGAAGTCGATATGAAAGATTAAGTAAGATAAACCAACGAGCAGGAAGAGAGCGGCGAAGACCATGACGGCGAAGAGTAAGGTTTTAAAGAAAGCTTTCCAGGAAATCTTGAATCCTTCTAGCGACACCATCGGACGTTTTGCCGCTTTTGAAATAAAGTAGGTGGCGAAGAAGATAACGAAGCCGACGCAACCGCTGACGATAGCCCAGAGCATGACGCCGTTATTCATTCTTTCAGGGAAGAACCAGGTGAGACGTCCGCCGTTCGCGTCCGCAAACAGCGTCGTGGAAGCCTGACACATTGGAATAAAGATTAGACAAGCAATCGTCGCGCCTATAATTAACGCGCCATAGTTTAAGAGTGTGCCGACTTTAGTGGGTTTCGGCGTTGGGGCCGGTGCGGCAAAGACGATGCCTTTCTTGAAGAAGGGGATTAAAAAGAATAAACCCGCGACACCGATAATGAAGAGAAAGCCGCCGACTAGCGAAATCGTGTTGGCCAATTCTTTAATCAAATAGGTTTGATTCATATAACTCATCGTCATATTCAGATTCATCGCGATGTCGAAGAATTCGACGACGTGGGCGATGGAAGTGGGATCATAGGGTTGAAGCGCGTGGACTATTTTTTCGTTATTGACAATGCGCATGGTCAGGTCGTTCGGGTTGCCATACACGCGGCCAATTTCGACGGACGTGACCGGATCATCGCCTTCCAGGGTCAATCCGGAGTTGATGGTGCGAATAGCTTCTGGGGCCGTCCGCATATCGCCGAGCCAACCGGTGTAAGTTGGGTCACTCGCAAGCTCGTTTCGGTAGGCGCCTTCGTCATAATAAGCGTAGGCAATACCGACGTTGCTGCGGATGGGGGCTAACGTTTCAGCAGTCAAGGTAATCACGTAACCGGAGACATAGATGGAGTGGAGTTTACTTTGTGGGACGATGCCGTCGATGGCTTGCTTGCCGAAATAGTTGGCAGCGAGCAGAACGCCGTTTCCACCGGCAGAGTGTCCTGCCGCACCGATGCGGTCTTTCTGTACATAATTAAAGATGTTGCTCGCGTACACGAACTCGGTCATCGGGATTAACCCATAACCTTCGTTGGTCGCGGATTGGATTTGATAAGTGGCAGTGGAGTCGCCTTGAGAATACGGGTCAATCGTGATGACGACGATACCGCGTCGGGCGAGTTCTAATGACATGCCGATTTGCGTTTCTTTCGTCCGTTGGAAACCAGGAACCACGATGACGCAGGGGGCGGGCGTCGCCGCAGTGGCGGTCTTCGGCTTGAATAAATCAGCGACGATATATTGCCCATCCACGGTTTGAAGGGTGAACGAACTGACGTCAATCGTGCCGCCATTGGTTTGGACGATGGATGCCGAACTTGATCCGATGAGAACGAGTAATAGCGAGATCCACAATAGATGATGGCTCTTCAAAATTGCTTTTAGTTTTGCCCAGAAGGAAACACGTTCCTTGCCGTTGGGACTTTTCAGTTTTGGCTTTTTGGTCATAAAAGGGCCTCCGTGGCGAAATGGCACAACAACTACCAATAACATTTTCTTATCGATGAAAGCACTTACGCAATAATCGATATTTTATCGAGACATAATTTTTATTAATGGAAGAAATCAAAACCGCCCCCATGGTCGTCCGGGAGCGGCGGTGATTTTACTTTGTTTGTTTATAATGATATTTTTGGGCAAATTCGACGAACTTTTCGGTATCGCTGAAAAGGTGCTTGTCTTTCTTCCAGATGAGCCCGATGCGGATCTTGATTGGCTCTTTGAGCGGAATAGCGACAATCTCATTTTCCATGGCAGCCACTTCTTTAAATAAGAACGCGCCAGCGCTACCATCTAAAAGAAAGTTTTTAATCGTGTACAGTTGGCTCGAGTAGAGGAGCACATGGGGCTCGCGTCCATGCTTGGCAAAGATGTCTTTGATTTTGGGGTTTTGAAAGGAGTCGGCCTTCATTAAGATGAGAGGCTGATTATCCAACTCTTCGAATATTGAATTTTGCTTCCATCCCGTCTTCAACGATAGCGATAGCTAAATCAATCGATTCGTCCTCAACAAGGACGCGGGTTTGCAACGATCCGTACTCGATCATTTCGATTTCAATCTCGGGATGCGCTTCTCTAAATTTTTTGAACATCGGCGGGAATAAGAAGGTACCGATCATCGGTGGGATGCCCATGCGGAAATGGTTCTTTTTGCCACCGAAATCTTTCATCTGCATGATGAGCAAATCGACATCCGCCAGAATCTCATCTACACGCTTTAAAAAATAGGTGCCTTCCATCGTGAGGGCAATCTTATTGTTTTGGCGGTGGAAGAGCGACACGCCAAGCTCATCTTCAAGCTCTTTAATAGAAGCCGAGATGGCAGGTTGGCTCACGTACAGCTCGACGCTGGCCCGGGTAATGTTGTTATATCGGCAGACGGCTTGAAAGTAACGGAGTTGTAAAATTTTCATCATTTTATCCTCGTTTCATTTCGTTTTCTTTATCACCATTATGCCGAAAGATCGACCCGATATCAAGGCGAACCCATAATTAAAAATAATCGAGTGATAAAAACTCTTTAACGTTAATTGGTTGACCGTTCACTTGGGTTAGTATAAATTAAAATTATACAAATATGGACATCTGTTGGAGGATAAAAAGCACACATGAGAAATAAATTTTGGTTGCCCGTCCTCACGGTCGTTGGCGCCTTGGTTCTAGCGGGTTGCACGCAAGTGGAGAAAGTCTTCTACACGGTCGCTTTTGATACGAACGGCGGCAACGAAATCGCCTCAGTCGAAGTCGCCAAAGGCCGCTCGATCACGCAAACGATTGCTGATCCTGTCATCGATGATGCCCATATATTCATGGGGTGGTTCGAAGACAACGAGACGTTCTTAAATGAATTTGTTCTTGCCCACGATGTTGTCACCCAAGATATGACGTTGTATGCCAAGTGGCGGATTTTGCAAAGTTACCCGACCGAAATCGGGATGTATACGATGGAAGCCTATTCCAATAAAATCCTTTGGGTTCAAGACGGCGTGACTTCCGGTTACGCTTTCGAAGTCACCTTATTTAAACTTGTTGGCGATACCTATGACACTGAAGGCACGGTCTATCCGGGCACCTTCGAAATTCTTGTGGGCTCGCAGATTCTCTGGACGCCGGATGTCGCTCCGACCGGAGGAACCTATAAAGCCTCGGTGGCGACCTATCTCGGTGCTACTTTACTATCGACCGTTGAAGTCGAAGGCTTACTATTTAAAGGCGCCGGACTTCTCACCAATCCTTATTTAGTAAACGAAGCCGTCGATTTATATGGAATCACCAAGGCGCAAACCGCGATCGGAAGTGGCAAATTCTATATATTGACTGCGGATATTACCATTGAAACCGTTTATCTTGAAGCGGTGGGAACCGAATTCCAAGGCGACTTCAATGGCGCTTCTCATATTATTACCGTCACGACAGGTAATACGTCCATTTTTGAAAAACTTGGAATCGTAGGCACAATCCACGATTTGACGATTGCCGGAACCTTAACGACCGGGACGACCGCCGGCATCGCCGGTCTTGTCACCGTGAACGCTGGAACGATTCAGAACGTAATCAACCAAATCGCCGTCACTTCAACCGCCGGTACGGTGGGCGACGCGACGACCAAAGATATCAGCGGTGCCGCCGGCATCGCCGGAAACAACGAAACGACGGGCACGATTTCCAATTGCTCTAATGAAGCGACCATCAAAGCCAAAGTCGGCGGCGGAGGCATCGTCGGTCAAAACAAAGGCGTCATCGAAGATTGCCGTAACGCCGGGACAATGGGCGCCGGTAACGCGGTTGAAAGCAGCAAATCCTTATCCGCATACAGTTACATGGGTGGCATCGCTGGTTTCAACGAAGGCACGATCCGCCGTTCTGAAACGACTTCCACCGGAAAATTATTAGCGCAGCGTTATACGACCTCGACGCCGACCGACACCTCCAATAACCGTGTCATCGGCGGCATCGCCGGTTATAACATGACAGGCGCCATCATCGAACAATCCTTCTTCAGCGGCATCCGCTGCATGGGTGACCAGTATGTTGGCGGTATTGCTGGCATCAACGCCGGTGCCATCAGCAATAGTTATTCGGCAGGGCTGTATTATACGACACCCTTGGTCCGCAGTTATATCGGCGCTCGGCTCAACGTCGGCGGCATTGCCGGCTTACTCGAAGCGGGTGGCACGATTACCAATTGCTTTAACACCGCGAACATCTATTCGTTTACTAGCGGCGATTCTCCTTTTGGTATCGCCAGCGAAGCGACGAATTGCGTATCGATTACCGATAACCTTGATCCACGGTCGACCGGTACCCAAACTTATGGAAATACCATAACCGATACTTTGGTAGCGCCGTCCGGAAGCGGAAACGTGATGGTTCCTTCGACTTCCATGTCAGGAACTGAGCTGGATTATGTTTTAGCTGATTA
>JAPLKQ010000044.1:753-10837 GCA_026387995.1 Bacillota bacterium | reverse complement strand
TACGAACAAAAGAGTTATCGCATTAAATTCGATAGTAAAACCGCTTTATTTGGCGAGCCATTATCCAAACACTGGGTCATCGTTCCGGGTGCCAATGATTTCAGTTCAACGAGAAACAATGCGGCCTTTACCATTACCGCTAATGTTCTAAGCAACATCGAATATACGTCATCGGTTCACATCGTTGAAGTCTATATTAACGGTAATTATCACGGTGTTTATTCCGTGCTCGAACAAGTCCGAGTTGCGGACGACCGCGTTAACATTGCTTCTGATTATGGTGTGCTCGATACCGGCTATTTAGTTGAATACGACGCCTATGCCGAGGGCACTCAAGGCATTTATAATTTTGCCATCAACGGGCTGAAATATAAATTTTCGATGAAGTCGCCTGATCCAGATGAATATGCCGCTTCTGTTACCGAAACCGTTTACCGTTCTCAGGTCACGTACATTCAAAATTATATGCAGCAGTTGACCACGGCAATCTTAAGGCGCAATTACTCGACCATTTTGTCGTTGGTTGACATCAATTCTGTGGTAGACATGTATATCATTCATGAATTGTTCAAAAACACGGACACTGGATGGAGTTCTTGCGTCATGTATAAAAAACCGGGCGACAAAGTATTTTTCGGTCCCATTTGGGACTTCGATTTTTCCGCAGGCATTTCCCGTGGCGACAGCAGCACTTCTGGCCTATATGTTTCCGATACCGTTCGGAATTACTCGGATTTTACAAGTAGCGAGATGTACATTTCCTTAATGAGGATTGCTTCTTTCGTCAGCCTGGTCAAGGCGCGTTACATCGCCATCCACAATCAAATTACCCAGCAAATCAATGCTGTTTTTGATGAAGCTGCACGTTATACCGAATCCTATGCAAGAGACGCCACCCAATGGACGTGGCATTACAACTGGGAAAGCGATCAAATCTATGTCAAGGATTGGTTGCTGACACGCAACGATTGGATGTATAGCTGGGCAGGCGGACAATAATTCGTTTCATTCAAAAAAACCAAAACTTCCACTTAGAATTTTTCCACAATAAAGCGCTTAATAAGAAAGTCCACAAAAACGATATTTCTCGGCAAGTAGAATAAAGGATAATTCTACCTTTCGGTTTTGTGTAGGAATTTCCGAAAAAATCATCAAAAAGAATTTCGACAACTTGTTTGATTTGTAAATAAAAAAGAGAAAGAATATACTAGATTCGTTAAAAGAAACTTGTTTCTAATGACAATCAAATTGTCGGTGTTCTGATTGGTTATCATATCTTGATATAAATCATAATCAAAAACAGCAAATAATTTTTTGATTGCGGGAGGAAAAAGCAATGGCAAAAGTATTGATTATCGGAAGTGGCGCCGTAGCAACCGTCGGTGTCCAAAAGTGCGCACAAAACTTTAAGGTTTTCACAGAAATCATCGTCGCAAGCCGTCATAAAGAAAAAGTGATTGAACTCATTAAGAGATGCGAAAAGTATCCCACTAAAATGATTGCGGAACAGGTCGATGCCGAAAATGTTCCCGAGATGATTAAACTCATCGAAAAATACAAACCAGACTTAGTCATGAATCTGGCGCTTCCATATACCAATCTTCCGATCATGGAAGCATGCATTGCCATGAAGACCAATTATTTAGACACGGCATGCGCGGAAGTTCGCGAAAAAGCCGGATTTGAATATGGTACCCAATGGGTCTACCATGAACGCTTCAAAGCCGCTGGCGCGATGGCGCTTCTTGGCTCCGGATTTGACCCAGGCGTCACAAGCGTTTTCTGTATGTATGCCAAAAAGCATTATTTTGACACGATTCAATATATCGATATCCTTGATGCCAATGGTGGCGATCACGGTTATCCTTTCGCCACAAATTTTAATACCGAAATCAACATTCGCGAAGTCACCCTACCGGGACGTTACTATGAAGCCGGAAAATGGGTGGAAGTCGCACCCTTATCCATTAAGCATACTTACGAACTTGAAGCCGTTGGTCCACGGGATATGTATTTGATGTATCACGAAGAACTCGAAAGCCTCGCCAAATTCATTCCCGGCGTGAAACGCATGCGGTTTTATATGAGTTTCGGACAAAGCTATTTATCCCATCTTCATGCATTGCAAGATGTTGGAATGACCTCCGTAAAACCAATTAAATTTGAAGGGCGCGACATTGTTCCGCTTCAATTTTTGAAAGCAGTACTTCCTGACCCGGCCACCCTAGGTCCTCGCACCAAAGGAAAGACGAATATTGGATGCATCATTCAGGGAACTAAAGACGGGCAACCCAAAACTTATTATGTCTATCAAATTTCCGACCATGAAGCCGCCTATAAAGAGACGGGGTCTCAAGCAATTGCTTTTACAACTGGCGTTCCTGCCATGATTGGAGCTGCTTTAATCGTCACCGGTCAATGGAAGGGCGTTGGCGTATTCAACATGGAACAATTCAATCCGGATCCTTTTATGAAAATGCTAAACGAATGGGGATTACCTTGGAAAGAAAACTTCAATCCCAAGATTATCGAGTAACCGGCGATGTACATCAATCCGCTGATCCCGACACCATATTATTTGATTGATGAAAATCTCTTAGTTAAAAATCTGGAGATTCTCAAAGAAATCAAGCGCCGCAGCGGCGCCAAAATCCTTTTAGCCCAAAAGGCATTTTCGAGTTACTATTTTTATCCGTTAATCTCGCAATACCTTGATGGAACAACCTCCAGCGGTCTCTTTGAAGCGCGACTTGCAAAAGAACATTTTGGAAAAGAAATTCATGTATTTAGCCCAGCATACAAAGACTCTGAATTCGAAGAACTTTTGAAGTATGCTGACCACATAGTATTCAATTCGAATGCGCAGCTTATTCGATTTAAAGACCAAGCGCTTGCGGCTCATAAAACAATCGGCATCCGCATCAACCCAGAAAAATCGACTCAGACTCATGGAATCTACGATCCGTGTTCTCCAACCTCCCGAATGGGAATTAAAATCGCGGATCTCGACGAATCGCTTTTGCCCTTTATTTCAGGGTTTCATTTTCATACATTATGCCAGCAAAACGCTGATGCTTTAGAGGAGACCTTAATTGCTGTCGAAGCCAAATTTGGTCGTTATTTTTCTAAACTCAAATGGCTGAACTTTGGTGGTGGGCATCACTTGACGCGGCCGGATTACGATATCGAAAAGCTTGTTAAAATCATTAAGCACTATAAGTCCAAATATAACTTGGATATCTACCTTGAACCCGGAGAAGCGGTTGTGCTCAACGCCGGTTTTTTAGTCGCTACGGTCTTAGACGTTGTACACAACGACATGTCCATCGCTATTTTAGACACTTCGGCGACTTGCCACATGCCAGACGTACTTGAAATGCCGTTCACTCCTCCTGTCATTGGGACCATTGAAAAAAGCCCATTTCATTATCGTCTCTCAGGCGACACCTGCTTATCGGGCGACAATATCGGCGACTATTATTTCCCCGAACCTCTGAAAATAGGAGACAAAGTTATTTTTGAAGATATGGCATTATACACAATTGTCAAAACGAATACGTTTAATGGCATGGGACTTCCGAGTATCTATGCGCGAAAAGCAAATCATCAGGACGTTCTCGTCAAGCAGTTCGATTATGATGACTTTAAGAATAAGTTGTCGTAGCGAGGTAAAAATATGAACGTCAAAGTATGCAAATTCGGCGGAACCTCAATGGCGACCGCAAAAACAATCAAAAAAGTGGCTTCCATTGTCCGCAAAGACAAACTTCGCCGCTATATTGTTGTTTCGGCACCGGGAAAACGCTTTAAGGATGACCTCAAGATAACAGACCTTCTTTACGTTTTAGCAGATGAAATCATCCGCGAAAACGTAACAACAACTTTTGATGTCATAAAAGAACGGTTTTTAACGATCGCAAAAGAACTTCATGTCGTTAGACCCATGAGAGTGATCCTTGAAGAAACCTTTATTAAAATGAAGCAAATCAAAACGGTCGATTTCATAGTTTCGCGCGGTGAATATTTATCAGCGTTCTTACTCGCAAAATATTTGAAGTTTGAATTTGTTGATGCCGCGACCCTGATTCGTTTTAAACGCAATACTATCGATTTTAAACAAACCGATAAAGTAGCCAAAAAGGCCTTGAAAAATCGTTTTGACGTTGTTATTGGCGGTTTCTACGGAACGACTGCCGAAGGGGAAATCAAACTTTTGTCACGTGGTGGTTCTGATGTCACCGGAGCCCTCATCGCGAGCGCCGTCAAAGCAAAAGAGTATGAAAACTGGACCGATGTTAATGGCTTCTTGGTTTGTGATCCTAAAATCGTTTCTGATCCCAAATTAATCGAATCGCTTACTTACAAAGAAATGCGTGCTCTTTCTTTTATGGGAGCGAGTGTCATTCATAGCGACACATTCTATCCCGTTGCAAAAAAGGGAATCCCGATTCATATTCGAAATACCTTTAATCCGAGAAGCCCGGGAACGCTTATTCATCAAATGATTCCCGGGCAAAAACACTCGTCGCCGATTACCGGGATTGCGGGTCTCAAAAACTTTACGCTGATTGTCGTAGAAAAACAGTTCTTAAGCGAAAAAGTCGGAATGGACCGCAAAATCCTTTCATTCCCCGAAAAAATGGACATCAGCGTGGCTCATTTTCCAAGTGGAACAGACACTTTCTCAATGCTGATCGAGTCCAAATTTCTTATCGATGGAAAACTTGATATTTTGGTTTCACAAATCCGAAAAGCAATAAAACCAGATTTACTTGAAGTAAGCCAGAATATTGCACTCATCTCTATCGTTGGACGCCACTTAATGTCAGACAATTACAACATGCTCCGTTTGTTCACGGCCTTAATTAATGACAACATCACGATAAAAACAATTGACTACGGAAGCAGCGGCGTCAATATTGTCATTGGGGTTGATGGCGATGACTATTCCTATGCCATTCAATCGATTTACAAGGAATTCTTTTTGAAGGGGGAAGACGAATGAAAAGTATCTCTTTAGCCATTGTTGTAACTCGAGTGCCTTTCGCATGGACCCAAGCGTTCCGTTAGTCGTACCCGAAGTGAACCCTGAGGATGCTTTCAAGCATCATTACATTATTGCCAACCCGAACTGCTCGACGATTCAGGAAGTCGTGGCCATAAATCCTCTTCACAAACGTTATTCTTTGAAGCGCGTCGTCGTCTCAACTTACCAGGCTGTAAGCGGGGGTGGCGTTAAGGGAATGGACGATCTTCAAAATCAGTCTCCAACTGGTAAAACCAAGAAATTTCCCTATCAAATCGCTGGTAATGTTATTCCGCATATCGATGTTTTTCTAGAGAATGGAAATACCAAAGAAGAAGAAAAAGTCATTCACGAAACACGAAAAATCATGCACTTGCCTAAGTTAAATATCACCTGCACGGCGGTTCGTGTCCCCGTTCTCAATTGCCATAGTGAAAGCATTAACATCCAGTTCAACCAACCCATCTTATTAGCAGATGTCTTTGAGACTTTACAAAAAGCTCCTGGCATTATTGTCTATGATGACGTAAAAACTCTAAAATACCCGATGCCGATCATCGTCGATAACCATGATGAGGTGTATGTGGGCCGAATCAGGATTGATGACTCCGTTAAAAACGCTTTGAACATGTTTGTCGTAGGCGACAACCTCCGAAAAGGCGCTGCCACCAACGCCGTTCAAATCCTTGAATTGTTTATTAAATAAGTATATTTGAGCTTCGAGAATTTTTAGAAATACAAGTCAAAGAACAATTTTTGGAATGGGGAAAATTCCTCGATGAAGTAGACAGTCGTGTCTCCGACGGTGACGCTCCCTAGGAGTCGACGCCTTTGGTTCCAACAATTTTGAGATACATATCATTGAACCATCTTCCCATATTGGCGAGAAGATTGTGTTTCTTCCAGTAATTACCATAATAGGTGTAATCGTGTCGAATGGCTGTGTTGAGCGTATTGTATAACTCATCGTGCTTGTCAGGATCACCGACATAACGCGAAAGGTTAAGCAGACTTCCAAAGGTTGTAAAATATCCAGAATAACGAAGATATGGGATATCGCTATTCAAACACACATACATGGCAACTAAATTGGCATCTTCCTCACGCATAACGCCTTTAGAATGGGCGATTTCGTGAGCCATCGCTGAAGCGAGTTGCGAAGCGGGAGTCATTGTGTTGATCATCGGTTCTGTGGTTGGAGCAAAGCTGATTCCCACAATATTAAATTCGGTGAAAATGAATGAAGAAAGAAGCGGTTTTACATGAGCGGTGAACGGCGTGAAATAATCGGAATCGATTTTTGCGTATTCATCTTCAAGCAAAGTGTTGATTTCATTGATGGAATAAGGACTAATCACGCCGCCTTCAGCATTATATTCAAGTTGTGAAGAACAATAGTTAAAATCATCACGGAAATGTTCGATGACATCAACGTATTGAGTGTACTCTACTTCACCATCGTATTGAGGTATGTCGACTTGGGCACGTCCGTAGGCCATTCCGGCAGTCGAAAAGTAAAAAGTTGCCGTTGCCACGAGGATAATCGCGATCGTAAGCCCATGATTTGCGCTTCTGAGACCGTTTTTCCTAATGAGATTCCGGATGATTAGGACAACAAGCCAAATAATAACTCCGATTACTGCTAACAAAAAGAACTCGGTAATCGAAAATGGAATCCAGCTCACAAGTGGCCCGAAGAATGATTGGAAAAAACGGTAATACGTTTTTGACCAAAACTCACAAATATTCTCGAATTGGCGGAGAATCAAGAGCACGATAAAAAACGTCAGGATTCCTCCAATAATGTAAAGTTGGATAAATAAGCGTTTCTTTTCTTTTTTCTTATCAAGCATATATTTATTATATCTCTAAAAACATAAACGCCGCGATGTAGAAGATATTGACTTATGGATACAAAAAAATAAATAATAGCAAAGATGAGAGTGGAACATGACATTATGAAAATAAGCCGACACCAACTTTATTCTATCATTGTAAAATCCCTAGGCATTCTCTCGGGTTTAATCGGCCTTTGTCTCTCGTTTTTTGGAATAAACAGTTACATTGATCCGAGTCGTCTACTTCTATTCTTTACAATTCAAAGTAACATTTGGATTTTAGTCATCATGGCGATTTTTCTTGTATACGCTGTCTTTGAAGTGAGGCGTGGCCCACCAAAGATTCCGCATGCGCTTCGCGTGATAAAATATGTATTTACCATTGCGATTACGCTCACTTTTATCGTGTTTGCGTTACTGCTTTCTCCATGGATGCCGCTATCGTACTTAGTTTCCCCTAGTAATATCTGCATTCATTTCCTGGCGCCCCTCATGGCGATGATTGATTTTCTCTTTTTTGATCAACCCTTGCAAACAAAGAAAACCACCTTTTTATGGGGAACTACCACCCCATTGTATTATTTAGCATTCGCTATGATTTGTTCATTTTCGGGGGTGGCATTTTATCCCAACGGAACGACGGTTCCTTATTTCTTTTTAAACTACGAAACACTCGGTTGGTTCCGTATAGGACCCACCGGAATAGGCGTTGTTTACTGGTTTATCTTTCTTTGCGGAATGGTTTTATTCATCAGTTGGGGAAGCCTCAAAATACAAGCGAAAATCCATAAGCCCAAAATACGCCTTTAAATTTAACCTATTTCGACAATCCTGGAGTATTCACGTAACGGGAATGTTCCGTCATGTGATTCGCCTGACAACATACGGGACATATCCTGCCCCTTGGTAATCCTAACGATTCCAGCTCTTGCCAATAATGAAGCAAGGTTTTGAAATTCGTTATCCTGACAAAGAAGACCACAGGTTTGCAGGTAATTTTTCTTATACTTGAGAGTTTCGACAATGTGGTCATGCGGTAATCTTTTGACCCATACATTTCTAAAAAGATATGACAATTCCAGCTCGTCGTCTTCATATAGAATGACGCTGATGCCATCATCACTCAGAATCGTTCGTTTTGTGTCGTGCTCTTCTAATCGCTCGTTGTAAAGATTGATTGCGTTCTTGGCACGCATGCCAACAGACACTTTTTTGAACTCTGCGTTGATACGCCGAAAGGCCTCAAAGAAGCGTTTACCGAAAATAAGTTGTTCTTCTCTATTATTGGTATCGACAAAAATACCTTGGCAGGAAGAACATAAAATTTGGTTCGTCTCACAGATGTGGCGCGCCAGACCCTCGAGTTGCAGATTCGTTGCTTGAGTCGTCGCGTATGCGAAACTTAATTTATGCCCCCAAGAAATAACCTTGGTCGTCACGTCTGCCATTTCGCGTGCGGCTTTCACCGCCAGATCTCCGCCCCAGACGACAACCCCGTCCGCAATATTTGCGAAAAGTTTCAAGGTTTCGATTTCAGTCGAAGGAACATCAAAGACATAAATAAAGTCTTTTAAGCGCGGTTCAATCTTAATCAACTCATAGAGAAGTTTAATCGAAAGCCCGCTATCGCCGGATGGTAACTTTAAGATATTGATGTTTCCCACCAAAAGCCCTTCAACAACGCTATAAGCAGGCAATCCATCGACATTTCCGGCGGCGATATGGAATAAAATACCAAGCGGGTATCTTTTTCGTATCGTCCCGTTTTTTAAATTTGGCAAATTTTCATAATCGGCGCCTAATTCGATTTGGCATTTGTATTCGAGACTTTCTTTTTGAAATAATTGCACAGCGCCTAGGAATTCGGCGTGCGAGATATCTAAAGCCGCGAGCATCGGTTTGATGATGTAATCGAATTCGCCACTCAAGACTTTCTGGCCCAAAACATCACACGCGTGAATGACAATCGCGGGCGTTAAAAAGTTCGATGGATCGGCCATTGTTTTGAGGCAATCCGCCTTTAAGGTCTTCAGTATTTCCGACTGAAATTCGTCTTTTTTCACTAACCCATGTGCCAAAATCATAATGTATTCCTCACGAGTTCTTCAATAAGTCTTCAGCGCCAGCTGCGCAGGTAACGATATCCTGTATGCCGACACGGCCAATAATCTCTAAATATGGAGAATCGACGCCGCACGGACACTTTTCATCATGGAGAATTCCCAAATCATCGGTCATGACGCTTAAAAGAGGGACGCTGTTAACCATTGGGGTTAGCAAATTCACAATCCCGATTTGACCATTGGAAACTGGTTTCATGGTGTCGGGATCACGGATGATTACCCGCCCATAAACAGGGATGTGAAAGTGGTGATAGCGGCAGTCAGTGTAGAGAATCGGATGTTCAACGGCACCAAAAAACTCAATGCAGTCTTTTGAAGGGATTCCCAAGACTTCTTCGACCAAAGCATAAAAATCCTCTTTATCAACTTTTTGGGCGTAAAACTGTTTCCATCCGCCACCAAGCGTGACCTTCGACCCTTTTGGAAAATGGAGTTTGATTCCCTCTTCTTTTAATTGTTTCAGTAAAAAATAAGTATAAGCCGGAAAACCAACCGTCCGAATGGGCTGTTTTTTACGGGCATGCCGGATGAGCGCTTGCTTCATTGCCTCCATGTCGAGTTTATAGCCATCTTTCGTGTTTCGGAGGGCGTAGGTTCTAGATGATGCGGGAGCAAAAAACGTTGATCCAAAAGCGGTTTTTGAGATGGCGGTGTGATTGTTTTTATTGGGTTCATATCCAAAGATAATATAGTTCGTGGGGCGAAGCGACCATAACTTGTGATATTTTCCGACAGTAATTACCATCGAAAGACCACGCAAAAGACTTTTGATATCGAAGCCAACCTGGCTTTTCATTCCACTCGTGCCCGAAGAAGTGACCTTGATAAGCATTTTTCTGTCTGGCATCGAATATAATTTATGGTGTTTGAAATACAAAGTTGGGATGAATGGCAAATCAGCGAGATCGCTCATACTTTTTATTTCATAAGGATTAAAATGTTGTTCATCTAAAATCCGCTTATAATCAGGGCAATGCTCATATTGAAAAGCGGCGTTTTTTCGCATGGCGGTTACGAAAAGATCGTCAGTCGCTTTGACGTCGTATGGTTTACGATAACGAAAAAGTTTTTTTCTGGCTTCCATGGGACCTCGCCTT
>JAPLKQ010000044.1:0-702 GCA_026387995.1 Bacillota bacterium | reverse complement strand
TTAATAAAAGTATATTAAAATTAACACTGGTTTTATAGCGCCTCCAAAGAATAGAATGGTTTCTATTTTCTTGAGGATGCCTTTTTCAAAAGCAAACGTTGTTCTAACGCATCTATTTCTTGCACCATTTGATTTGGCAGCTTTTCGCCGATCTTTTCGTAATATTCGCGAATGTCTGCGACTTCCTTTAGCCAAGAGTCGATATCGACTTTTGTTAATTCTTTTAAAGCGTCTTTTTTTAGAGTAAGCCCGTGGACATCAAGGTCTTCAGGTTTTGGGACGTTGCCAATGGGAGTTGAAGTTGCACCGACTTTATCGTCGCATCGGTCGAAAATCCATTTGAGGACGCGCGAATTATCGCCAAACCCAGGCCATAAGAAATCGCCCTCAGCATCTTTTCTGAACCAATTTACATAATAGATTTTGGGTAAATGATTATCAGGGTACTTTTTCCCAATATCAATCCAGTGCTTTAAATAATCGCCGACGTGATAACCAATAAATGGCAACATGGCGAAAGGATCACGCCGCACCTGACCGATTTGGTCACTGATCGTGGCTGCCGTTACCTCTGATCCCATGATAGACCCCATGAATACGCCATGATTCCAACTTAAACTCTCGTGGACTAAAGGAATGGTGGTGGGTCTACGTCCGCCGACAAGTATCGCGGAAATCGGCACGCCCTCAGGATTTTCCCAC
>JAPLKQ010000072.1 GCA_026387995.1 Bacillota bacterium | reverse complement strand
TCGAGGAAGTTGGCCGGCTCGGCGCCGAACAGCTTGATGGTATCCATGGTCGCCATCGCGAGACCGGCACCATTGACTAAACAACCAATATTGCCGTCCAACGTTACGTAATTCAAATCATGCTGTGAAGCTTTATATTCTTTAGGGTCTTCTTCGTTAATATCTCTGAGCGCTGCGATTTCGGGATGCCGATAGAGCGCGTTGTCGTCAAAATTGACTTTCGCGTCTAAGCAAAGAAGATGTCCCGCTTTGGTTTGTACCAAAGGATTAATCTCGATGAGAGAGCAATCCTTTTCAAGATACATTTTGACCATTCCCGAAAGGAGAATGGTAAGTTCGTCTTTTAGTTCGCCGGTGAGTCCTAAGGCCTTAGCGACAGGCGTGGCTTCGGACGTTTGGAAACCCGAAATAATCGAGACGGGGACTTGAATAATCCGTTCAGGATGGGTCTTCGCGGTTTCTTCGATTTCCATGCCGCCGTCGGCGGAAGCGACGATGACGAGGCCGGCGTTTTCGTTATCTATGGCAATACTCAGATAATATTCTTTTTGGACTTCGACAGCTCCGGTGACTAGGACGCGTCTTACGAGTTTACCTTCGGGGCCGGTTTGTTTGGTAACTAAGGTCATGCCTAGGATTTCCTTGGCCAACTTAAAAGCCTCGTCCGAGGTTTTGGCGAGCTTAATGCCACCCGCTTTGCCGCGGCCGCCGGAATGAACCTGCGCTTTGATCACGCAAGGAAGAATAATTTTGGTTGCCGCTTTCACTTGTTCGGGCGTATCGGCCACGATGCCTTGAGGAACGGGAAGCCCATAGGCTTTCAGGAGTTCCATGGCTTGATATTCATGTATTTTCAAATGCCGTGCTCCTTTTTCCAGTCCAAAGCCAATTTAATGCCTTCTTCAAGGGCTTTGAGATTTAGTTTTTCAGTGCCGCTCGGGATGTGCATCATGACGGCTTGTTTAAGGGTTTCTTTATCCGCGATACCTAAGAGTTCGTTAATGGCACCGACGGTCAAAACGCTGGCAGTTTGGACTTTGCCGACGACGTCACGGGCGGTCGAAAGGATGGGAAGGGCGATGACTTGGGACGGTAAAATCGTGGATGGCACCGTCAGCGTGGAATCGATGAGGACTTGGCAATCTTTAGAGACGCCTTGGCTGTATTGATCCAGCGCTTTCTGGGTAAAGGCCATCAAAAAAGTCGGGTTCTGGACTTTGGTGAACCCGATAGGCCTATCAGAAATAAGGGTTTCCGCACGGCAGGAGCCTCCGCGGGCTTCCGGGCCATACGATTCGCTTTGGGCGGTATATCGGCCGGCTAGAATCGCGGCTTCGGCAATAATCACCGAAGCGAGGATGACGCCTTGCCCACCGCTACCGGCTAACCGGATTTCGTGGGTACTATTTTTCTTCATTGGCTTCCCGCTCCAAATACAGACGGCGGATGAGTTCTTCCTGCGCGAAAGTAAATTCCTTGTATTCAGCTTGACGTAAAAGACCGATGACAAGTTTGTCTTTCAGTTCTTCGGGTTTCATTCTCGCGGCTTGTTCGACGGTCACGGAGTTTTCTTTTTGCCATTTGAGCATGCCGACGGCATCTCCGGCCCCATTTTCTCGGCCATAGTAGGTCGGGCACGTGGTCGCGACGTCGATGATGGAGAATCCTTTGTGACGGATACCTTCCTGAATCAAACTAATGGTTTGCTGGACGTGATAAGCACTGCCACGGGCGGCGTAAGACGCACCGGCGCCAAAGGCGAGGTTAGCGATATCAAAGGGTCGTTCCAAGTTGCCGTAAGGGGCTGTCGTTCCAAGAGCGCCCGTCGGCGTGGTCGTCGAGTATTGTCCGCCGGTCATACCATAGGTGCTGTTATTCATGACGACGACGGTGAGGCCGATATTTCGACGAGCGGCATGGATCAGGTGGTTTCCGCCGATGGCGGAAATATCGCCGTCTCCGGCGATGACGATAACGTTCAATCTCGGATTAGCGAGTTTAATGCCCGTGGCAAAGGCGATGGCTCGGCCATGGGTCGTATGAATGGTATTGAAATCCATGTAACCGGCGGCGCGCGAAGAGCAGCCGATGCCGGAAACGATAATCGTGTCAGTACGGCTTAATCCAAGATTTTCGATGGCCTGCACGACATCGCGCATGACGATGCCGTTGCCACAGCCCGGACACCAAATCTGCGGGAGGTGTTCTAACCGCATATATTTATTGATCAGAGGTGATACCTTAGGATTTTTGGACTTAACGTCAGCAATGCTTACTTTCATAAGGTCACCTCCAGTTTTTGGAGAATTTCTTCGGGGGTAATAACGGTGCCGTTATACTTGCCGACGAAGTCGATAGGGCAAGCGTTCTGGACCACGCGTTCCACCTCCAGGACCATCTGTCCATAGTTGTGTTCGGCGACGACGATACGTTTAAGCTTTTTAACGGCCGCGGCGAGTTCGATTTCAGGGAAAGGCCATAAGGTAATCGCACGGAAAAGCCCGCATTTAATGCCTTTGGCTCTGGCTTTTTCCATCGCCGTCAACGCGGCGCGCATGGTTCCACCGTAGCAGAAAATAGCGACTTCGGCGTCGGCCATGTTGACCTGTTCAACTTGCACGATATCGGCATAATGATCGGATATTTTATGCATCAGGCGATAGATGAGTTTTTCGGCTTCCGCATTCGAGTTGGTGGGAAAACCGGATTCGTCATGGATAAGGCCGGTGATGTTGTAGCGTTGTCCCGCGCCAAAAGGTGCCATCTCGGGAACTAAACTTCCGGGTCTCATATGATAGGGGAGGCGTTTCGGATCGGGATGGAGCACGGTCGGGCGGTCGATGATCGCGATAGAGCCCGGTTCGGGAAGCGTCACGCCTTCGCGGAGATGCCCGGTAATTTCGTCCATCATGAAAAGCACCGGCGTGCGATATTTTTCAGAAAGGTTAAAGGCTCGTATAATCAGTTCAAAAGTCTCTCTTACGGAAGACGGGCTAATCGCAATCGCCGGATGGTCTCCGTGGGTACCCCAGCGTGCCATCATGACGTCGGCTTGAGCGGGCGAAGTGGGCATCCCGGTCGAGGGGCCCATACGCTGCACGTCCACCACGACAATGGGAATTTCCGCTAAAGCGGCATAGCCTAAATTTTCTTGCATTAAAGAGAAGCCGGGACCACTGGTCGCGGTCATGGCTTTGACGCCGGCGACGGAGGAACCGATGATACAGGCGATGGAGGCAATCTCATCTTCCATCTGGATAAATTTGCCACCTTCTTGGGGAAGGCGATACGCTAAAAACTCGGCGATTTCAGTGGAAGGCGTGATTGGATAGCCTGCATAGAGCCTCATGCCGGCGGCAAGGGCACCTTCTGCGCAGGCTTCGTTGCCCATCATCAGTTTTACTTTACCCATTGGCCGGTCTCCCCTTCAGTTTCCTCAACAAAGATTGCGTAGTCAGGACACCTGAGCTCACACAATCCGCATAAGATACAATTGTTTTCTTTTTTTAGCTGGACTTTCCCGTTGACCATTTCCAGGGCGCTTTGGTTACAGAAAGCCACGCAAATGCCGCAGCCCTTGCACCACGCCGGGTTTATTTTCAGTTCTTTAGATTCAACCTTCGCCATGCGTTTCTCCTTTTAAATAGACACTGTCTTTGACTATGGTAATGGAGTTTGATTGCTTTTTATTTATTACTAACATTATATATCTATAGGCATGTTTTTATTAGAGCGTTTTGCTATTTTGGCATCCTTTATGAACGAAGCGTTTTTCTTCAACAAATAGGGGAATACCCTATTCTATTTTTCTCCAGCACTTATCCTTCATGTATTTTTTGATTGAAGCAACGTCCTTATCTTCATAATAATCGATAAGCAGTTTTTTGAATTTGGAAACATCTTGATAAGGAATGGCAATCAGCCCTTTTCCTTTTCCGATTAAATAGTGATTCGCAAATAGGACCGCGGCGCGTTTGTTGCCATCTAAAAATATTTGCGTTTTCATCGCAAATAAGCAAAGTTCGATGGCCACTTCAATGGGTTCATGATCGCCCATTACGATTTGTTCAATATGCTCCCGAACAGACGTTTCCAAAGGGAGCGGAGGGATATAATTTGAGCCCCCTATTTTGACCGGTACGCCCCGGATTCTGCCGCCCGCATCAATCAGTCCTTCATTCACCAGCCGAGCAATATAAGAAAGAACGTAAAAGTCGGTTTTTGCCTGAATGACATCTTTATCCAATATAAATTCCCACGCGTGTTTTAAATTGAGAATTTTCTGAACGTCTTCCGCGCTGACGCCACTGACCTTACCGTTTTCGAGGATAGTTTCTGTTTGCGGGAACGTGGTCCCCACGCCCTCTAAAATAGTCTGATCATAGATGAGCGTCTTCATATTGGCTCTGGCAAAATCGAGATTCAATAAAACTTCAGGAGCCAGAACCGATTCAGAGTATCCCAGGCGGGCTAATTCCTTTTCAAGCAGTCTTATTTCTTTTCTCAAAGCCCGGGCTTCTTTGGTGCCTTTCAGTAAAACTTGAAATAACTCGTCTGAGTATTTATCGACATATTTCGACGTCACTTTTCCCAATTCACGTTTTCTTATGTACAAATATTTACCGCTGGAATTCTCTTTGATTTCCGGAGTGCCTTCATACGGAATCAGGTTCAACCGCGCGGTTAAATCAGACTTTTTTCTTAATGATTCTTGAATAGCAATCCATTTTTCATCCACCATAAATCATTCTCCTTTGGGGAACATTC
>JAPLKQ010000180.1 GCA_026387995.1 Bacillota bacterium | reverse complement strand
CCTCAAGGAAAGAAAACCCCGCTGATTGCCAAAGCCTATCAGCAAATTGCAGAGTACCTGGATGGTAAGCGCACCACGTTTGACCTTCCGCTTAAAATCGTCGGGACTCCGTTCCAAAAAGAAGCCTGGAATGTACTGCTTGGCATCCCCTATGGAACCACCATTTCTTATAAAGAAGAAGCTGAGAAATCAGGACATCCCAAAGCCTATCGGGCGATTGGCAGCGCCAATGGCGCGAATCGTATTTGCATTGTCATCCCCTGCCACCGCGTCATCAATCATGATGGCCGTCTGGGCGGCTTCGGAAACGACCCCAAAATTAAACAGGCCCTCCTCGATATCGAGAAACCCCACATCGCAAAATAATCACTGGAGCCCTCCTAACAGAGGGCTTTTTCTTTTTCTGAAAGTGATATCTCGATGCGAAACAGTCTATATTTGAAAGACCTAACTGCGTTATAATAAAAACGCTATCAAGGAAAAGATGATGAAAAAATTCTGGGAAGCCATTAAAAATTGGTTTATCAAGCTTTGGGCAAACATTAAAGCCAAGGCGATTAAGATTTGGAATAAATTTCAAGTAGCCTGGAAGGACCGTTCGAGTCTTCTATGGTATTTTCTCTTTTTGGTCGGTGTTGGCTTCCTCTTCTTTGCTTATGCCCTCGTCTCTAACTTATTCACGATCCCGCTCAGCGGCGACTATACCCTTCAACAGATCCCGTTCTACCTCAACGGCTATGATGACTGGTGGCATTTCTTAAAAACCGGAGAATTCGTCCTTTGGGATTCATCGACGTACCTTGGCGTCAATAATATCGGCTCGAACGCTTTCTATTATCTCTGCAACCCCTTCTTCTTACCGATTTTACTCTTCCCAAGAGCTATCGTTCCGCAAGGATTAGCCTTATTAATGATTTTAAAAATGGCAGGCGCGGCGCTTGTTTTCCGTGGCTTCCTCAAATATATGGGCGTCAGCGAGGCCACCGCTCGTCTTTTCGCATTGGCCTATGGATTCTGCGGATGGAATACCTACTATCTCTGGTTCAACCACTTTATGGAAGTATGCCTCGTTTTCCCGCTTATCTTCTGGGGAATCGAGAAATTGTTAAAAGAGAAAAAGCCTTGGTTATTGATGTTTGCCCTCTTCCTGATGGGCATCACCAACTTCTTCTTCCTGATCTCCACCTGTTTCGCCGGTGCCTTCTACGCTTTATTCCGGTATTTCCAACGTGTTAAAAAGTATACCGGTAAAGAGCGACTGTCGGTGGCCGGTCTGGGCGTCCTCTCTTTTGCGACCGGTATTTTTATGGCGGCCCTAGTCGTTTTGCCCGCCGCGGTCACCGCGACCACCAGCAACCGTGTCACTGATGCCACGTATTTACCGAACCTCATTGCCGCTTTCAAAATCAAAGACTGGCAGTTATTGCTAAAAGAAGTCACGGATTGGCAAAGCGCCGGTGGCGCTTCTTACGACAAATATTACCCGCTGATATCGTTCTTTTTCCCCACGGTCAGCTGCCGTAGTTCTGAGTTATTGAACACCGGAAGTTATGACAATACGATTTCCAGCTTGTTCATTTATACCCCGCTGATGATGTTCTTGATTCCGTCTGTATTAAGTTCGATCAAGCATAAGAAATGGAGTCATTTCATTGCCATTGCTTTCTTCTTATTTGCGCTCTTTACGCCGTTCTTCTATTACTTATTCCACGGTTTTACTGCGGTTGACTATGGAAGGTGGCAGATTTTCGTCGTCTTCTCGATGCTTTTCTATATCGCTCTTAACTATGAAAAACGCTTTGAGATGCCCAAATGGTATTTCGACGTTTCCTTTATTTTCACCCTTGGCATGGCCTTATTTGTGTTTAACGTCGCTCGTACGTACGAAAATAATTATTCCTTTAGCACGATGGACGAACGATTATTCATCGCCGTCGGCGAATTCATCTACATGGTGGTCGTCTATCTCTTCTTACGTCTGGAATATCGGAGCAAAAATGTCACACGGTCACTCCTTTACATGGTAGCGGTCGAGGCAATCGTCATGGGCACCATGACCTGCGCGATCCAAGGCTTGACTGATTACGTCAAGAGCGATGATAACGGCATTGTGTTGGTCACCGACGAAACGCAGATTGTTAGAAAGATTAATAAAGATGATAAGGAGTTCTTCCGTATTTATAACTTGAACGCTGGCGAATCCAGTAACCTCGGGATGCGCGAAAGCTACAACGGCATGACGGCTTTCCACTCCTTATATAACTTCCAGATTACGGAATTTAATGAATGGTCTCATATGAACTACAACCATAACGGTTGGTCGATGGGATATCACGAAAAACGCGCAAACCTTGATGCTTTCTTAGGCGTTAAATATTACATTATTCGCAATGTTTACGATACCTATTCGTGGGGTGGCACCGATGAATTCGGACACACCATTTATACGAACCAGAACGTTCCCTTTGGTTTCGTCCGGATGGCCGAATATTCCACGAATGCCCATACGGTCTATCAAAACACGAACTTCATCGAGGGCGGTTTCTCATATGATAGCCTCGTGATGACTAATTATAACGAAGACACGCAAAGAAGCGATTTCTACGGCAATTACGCCGATGAACCGGTTCAAAACGAAGAGACCTATATGACCAACGCCATTCTCCGTAATGCCGATGCCGAGGAAGTGGCTGCCGCGAACTCCAGTTTAGCGGTCGTCGCGCGTCCGGCCATGAATGCTCATTTAGAAAGCACCACAGTTACTAAACTGGTTTGCAGTACCGGTTTTGATGCCTCTGACCCCAATAACGAAGTAGGTTGCGACTCCAGTTCCGTAAGTGGAACCGTGACAGGCGTTATACCGAATTTGACGCGTATTGTCATCAAACCATTGGGTAAAGATTATTTTGGCTCAGAAACCGATTCTTATTCTTATTACCTACGCTGGATATTGGATAGCCATGCCACCGTGTATTTATTCGATACGGACAATAATTTAGTGGTTCGTGACGCCCACTCCTTCGTCTCCACATCATTCAAATACATGCGCGGCTATTATTCCGCCACGCCGATTTCACAAATCGTCATCGTCCCGCACAATGCCACCACGCGTGCACTCTATTATCCAAATTTATACACCGAATCGTATACGGATTATTTAGCGCGTCTCAATACGTTCAACGCAAATCCTTTGCAAAACATGAAACATACCGCCAATACGTTTGATTTTGACACGAATTATGCCACCAAACGCTTTATTGTCATGACGGTTCCTTATGATTCCGGTTGGCACGTTACCGTGACAGACGCGAGCGGCAACAAAACAACGCCCAAAGTTTATAAAGCCCAAGGCGGATTTGTCGGATTTGTTTCCGGCGCCGGTCAATCTCATTATGATTTAGATTATTGGACACCTTATCTCTCCGAAGGATTATTAGCATCCTTAGCCGGTTTCCTCATCTTCGGCGGTTCCTGGGGCGCTGCCTTCGTTATCCAGAAGAAAAAAGAAGAACGCGAAAAAGCCAAACTCGAAATAAAACCGGAAGCTAAGTTGGAATAAACCCCGTTCAGTAGACACGGAATAAAAAACCGTGTCTTTCATTTTGATAATCTAATTCTGCCGTGATTATAGAATTTCAACCAGTCTT
>JAPLKQ010000163.1:1174-4928 GCA_026387995.1 Bacillota bacterium | reverse complement strand
TGGGACCGCGTATACCATGTTATCCAACTTTGGTAACTCGAAAGAACGGCATCTCGAGGGCACTCCCATACTTTTTAAGTATGGGGATACCGAGAGGACAATAGTGCCGGGACCGCGGACTTTATCGCAGACGACGAGCGGCGTGGCGAAAGGATCTAAATGTCTTTCCACGCATTCGACGAAGGCGTAAAAGGCTTTCAAATCGATGACGACGATTTGCATGTCGTTCATGTTATCACGCCCTTTTTGATTCTTTTGACACCCTTACTATAGACCCGAACGTGGTGCATTATCAGTCTTGATTTTTTTCTCTTTTTGGGTATCAAAAAGTTGGTGATTATAGGGGAAGAAAATCGTGGTATCATAATAAAGTAAGAAAAATATCGCTGCGACTGATATTTTAGTCTTAGGAGGCACTTCCATGGACCCTATTATTTACGTCCTTCTCGGTTTTCTCATCCTCGCCGTCCTCGGCATCGGGGTCACCCTGATGGTTTTCATTTTTAAGAAAAAACCGGTCGTCGGACCCATCGTCGATCCTGCCCAAGCCCAATCCTTTGGCGAAGTGAAAGCCAAACTCGAGGAACTGAACCGGGCGATTCCGAGCGCGGTCAACCAATCGCTGGGCGAAGTCAAAGGCCAACTGAGCAAAGAAATCGCCGAACAAGTGAATAAACAAGGCGAACAGACCAATATCAAGCTGGAACGTTTCCAAAGCACGATCAACGCCAGCATTGACGTTAAATTTGGCGCACTCGATACCCAAGTCAATCAGAAATTCGGCGGTTTTGACACCAAGATCGATAATAAATTCGTCGAGATCAATAAAATGGTCAACGAAGGCTTAAAAGGTGGCTTCGAAACCACGAAAAACGCCGTCGGCGAAGTGGAAAAACGCTTAATCGCCATCGACCAAACGCAAAAAGGTCTCAACGATCTTTCTGCGAACGTGGTGGACTTGACGAGCATCCTCAGCGGCAACCAATCGCGCGGCCAATTCGGCGAGATGACGCTGGAGATGATTCTCCATAGCGTGTTCGGCGATACCACCAACCCTCCTATTTATGAGATGCAGTACGTCATTCCTGGCACCAAAGGCGTGGACGCCGTTCGCCCGGACGCCGTCGTCTTCATGCCGGAACCCAACAAGATGTTATGCATCGACTCGAAGTTCCCGTACCAAGATTACAAACGCTTATTTGATAAACATAAGGACGAAGACGAAGCAATGCTTCAAAAAGCCTTCAAAATCGCCGTTAAGAAGCACATTGAAGACGTTAGGGGAAAATATATCATCCCCGGCGTTACCGCGGTCCAGGCGCTCCTTTTCATCCCCAGCGACGGGGTCTTCGTTTATGTCCACAGTAACTTTCCGGATTTAGTCAATGATGCAAGGGACGCCAATGTCATTCTGACTTCGCCATCGACCTTACAGCCGATTCTCGCGACCATCAAAATGCTCCGCATCAACTACGAACGGTCGCAGAATTATGTCGAACTGAGCGTGGAGTTAAACCGCTTAGGAAACGACTTCAAGAAGTTTGCCGAAGAATGGGTAAAATTTTCAGCCAACATCGATGCTTTAGCCAATAAATCCGACGGACTCGACAAACGCGTCAGCCAAATCACCCGTAAATTCGACAAAATCAAAGCGAGCGATATCGGCGAAATCACCGAAGAAACCGCACTAATCGTTGATAGTGAGAAATAAATAGTCTATATTCAATAAGAGAGACGAAAGGCAAACCTTAATGATTGTACTTGGTTCCGTCGTCAGTTTTTTTCTTAATCTACCGGATATCTTTGATATCGTGGTGCTTATCGCTATTATCCTCGCCTTTGTCCGCGGCGCGCTTCGCGGCTTTTGGCGGGCGTTTTGGCGTTTTATTTTCGTGCTGGTATTACTCGACTTCAGCTATTTGACTTTGATTCAGCCCTTTGCCCTTTTTATCGACTATGGTTTCTGGTCGATGATGGGAATGACGATTAACGTCACTTTAGGCGGCACGGTCTTTCATTTGAACTCTTTCGATGATCTGATTCGTCAGATCGTGACATATGCTTCGTACATGGGTTATGTTCCCGCGGGCAGTAAACTTCTCGATGCGGCCTATGTGGCGGGGTTCGGGATGGCCATCAGCAAAGCCATCGGCTGGACCGTCATCGTTTTGGCCACGCATTTTATGAGCTGGATGCTCTCCGGCCTTCTCTATGTTTTCCCGGTTCGCCTCATGGTGAGCCCGACCGCACGTGAACACAAATATCGCCCGCTGGGCGCTATCTTTGGCGGTTTGACCGGCATTATTTACGTCATTTGCTTCAGCGTCGTCTTATCGCGTGGACGCGAGCACCCTCAAAGCAGCGGCGGTCTTTAATCCCAATCATTCTTTTTTCTTCGGCTGGATTGACTTCGACGGTAAACCTGGGGGCTTATTACCCGACATCTTCTCTTTTACCGTGACCGATGACCTATCTGGAGAAACGACCACCTATTACCTCGATCAAGAAATCGTGACTTTCATTGCCGACACGACTGCCCCGGCCGTTTAAGCGTCATCTTTATTTATAAAATAAAGCATCGCCCAAGCGATGTTTTTTTGTGCTTAGAAAAATAATTTGATATTCCTCTGAAAAAAAGACCCACTCGCTTGTCTATATAGGTAGAGAACAGGAAAGGGATTATAATGAGGGTGAAGACCCCCCTTACCTAGAAAAGATTTCCAATGAGGAGGATAACATCATGTTGAATTTCAAGAATAGGAACCTTAAAAATGGCTTATTGGCTGCACTGGCCTTAATGGGCGGGTTGGCCATGGGGCTTTTGAGCGGTTGCACCCCGCTGGTCCATCATGGAGACCCGGTGCTTTTTAACGCCAACGTCCATAGCGTCAGTAACGGCGACAAATTAAAGAGTCTCGTGGCCGACGCGACCGCACAGTACGGCGGCGGATGGATGTATGCCGGCGTTGGCGAAGACACCAATGCTTCGCAGACCATGTCACCCGGCGTCAGTGATGGCGCGGCTACCCGTGACTATACCGATACCAATAGCCAAGTCGATGGCGTCGCCGAAGGCGATATCGTCAAGACCGATGGCTATAACATCTATTATGCTGCTCGTTATGAGAACAAAATTAGAGTGCTTTCTGTTTCGGACGACCATTCCATTTCCATCGCCAACACGATTGACCTCGGCGATGTCTATACCGATTCCTTATATCTCACTTCGAAATACCTCATCGTCATCGGTTATCGTTATAACATCCAAGAAACTTCTTGCCGTTATACGGATGCCGAAGGCGATACCGCCTATTGCTTATCCTATATGTGGTGGCAGCCGACCGGCACGGTCGTGGTCATTGACCGCGAAACCCTCTTACCGGCGTATACCTTAGAGACCGACAGCTACTTCATGGATAACCGCTTGATCGATAACAGCCTCTTCCTTGTCGGCTATAAATATCTTTATGGCAACAGCGAACAAGAATTACGCCCGACCTTCACGGAAATTAGAGACGGCGTCAGCGAAGATTCCGTTGTCGGTTATGATTCACTTTATTACTTTGACGATACCCCTGCGTATGGCATGCGCGTATTGACTGGCATCAGCTTAAATGACGACCCGTCCTTGATCGACTACAATTCCTCCGGTTATCTGGGCGTCAGCCCCGATTACCAGAAGATGTACGTCTCCTTGAACGCCCTCTATTTAGCGGAAACGGTCTATCATTATGAAGATTCAACCTCCTATACG
>JAPLKQ010000163.1:0-1112 GCA_026387995.1 Bacillota bacterium | reverse complement strand
AATCTCGATGTCCCGAACGCGACGATGACCTATCGCGCCTCCGGTATCGTAGAAGGTACCTCGCTCAACCAATTCTCGATGGATGAATATAACGGCTATCTCCGCGTCGCGACTACCAATAGAATCTCGACCTGGACCGAAAATAGCGGCGAGTGGTGGGGCTGGCTGAACAGTTCCGTCACTACCAATCATCTCTATATTTTGAAAGTTAGCCCAACCGCCCATGATTTCGATCTCATCGGTCATATGAGCGAAGGCTTAGGAAAAGAAAACGAAGCGATTCAATCCGTCCGTTTCACCGGCGATACCGCTTATGTCGTCACCTTCCTTAGAACCGATCCTTTATACATCATCGACCTCAGCGACCCGACCACCCCGGTTATTTCCGGAACGATCGAGCAAGAGGGTTATGATACCTATCAGCATCCGTGGGGCGATGGCCAGTTAGTGGGCATTGGTTACAATGCCGATTATCGACTTATGGCGCGTCGGGCGAGAACACTTGGACCTATGGCTATTCGGAGGCCCTGTGGAACCCGAAGGCGTTGCTGGTTTCCGTCGAACACGGCATCATCGCTTTCTCTGTCGAAGCTTATGAGTATGGCTATACGACCGATCCTACGAGTGAAACCACGAGTTCAGAAGACCCAACGTCAGCCGGTAGCGACGTCACGACATCCAGTGAGACGAAACCTACCGACGGAAGCGACACCACCAGCGACGGAAACACGGGTGTGTACGATAGTTGGTACTGGACGTATCACAGTTATTACTACATATTCCAGATTGATTTTACCAGCAGTTCCCCGATTAGCGATCCGATCATCATCGAGCATCCGACTTCTCAGGACTACTACGTCAACGTCGATCGCGGTATCTTAATTGATGGCTATGTTTATACAATTTCTAACCGCGAAGTCATCGTTTATTCTCTCGTCGACAAAATGATCTTCGGATCTGAACTATTCTTTGAGTAAACGTTGGGCCGGAAGCGGGGAGCGATCTCCCCGCTTTTTTGTTGGCCGCAAATCATAAGTTGGAGCAGTGGATTTATTCGTCGCTATCGCATATTGCTTTTTGGGCGTTTAATTAATATAATAGTGAAGCGTTTG
>JAPLKQ010000205.1 GCA_026387995.1 Bacillota bacterium | reverse complement strand
GTGAACGAATAGCGCCATAGGCATTATCGCCAGCGCCTTTATTGGTGCGGGCCGCACCGCCGTCCCACTGCAGGATGCCTTGTGGGTCTTCCCAACCGCCGATGCCGGTGGCGAGGTTCGCGCTTATCGCGTTGGTGGCTGATCCGGGACCAGGAATGACTGGTTTGATATCGGTCGCGAGTTGAGCGGCCGTCGGGGTCGGGGCGGTCTCGATATAGGTATCGAAACTATCCGCGGAGAGGACGTTCCATTCATGGCTGGCAGCATCGACTAACATGATATAGAGGGATTCGCCATAGTGGGCGGATAGGTCAGCGTAATATTGGAATAAATAGGCTTCGGCGTTGATCGTACCGGACAAAGTCGTGTCATTAAAATGACGGTTGGCAAAGCGGGCCACTTCAAGGTTAGTCCCGGTTTCTTTAATGGAGACATAGGCGCTCGCGGGGTTACGCCCGCCGCCGAGCTTAAAGGAAATCCAACCGCTGCCGCCAACGATGAAGTCAGAGGAGCGTAACATGCCCATCCGTTCTTGGTTGAGGTCTTTGTTGGCGTTCACGTAGGGATATGCATAAACACCGAGATGATAGGCACCATCGCGGTTATAAGTGTTCGCATTTGCGGAACCGTACGTGGTCGTGCTGACCACCCGTTCGGCTTGCCAAGAGAACATGTTGGCTTCGTCTTTCCAAATCGGATAGCCGTCCCAGCCGGATAAGTCGCCGGTCTCGAAACCGCCGTTAACGATTTGGTTGGCGGCATGATCGCGTTCGACGCTAAACGGGACAGGGAGCACCGCTTGATCGCTGGCGAGCGACAAGGTCAGCTGAAGTTCATAGGAACTGACTTCGGTGAAATATTTAAGGAAGTTATTTAAAATCGTCAGGCGATGGTTGTCATAGGAAAAGTCGGTGCTGGCGATGCCAAGACCGGTGAGCGACACAAAGGAATATCCTTGGGCATCGACGTCGTAGGCAAGATCGCCGCCGAGGTCGGCATGATATACACTAGTCACCGCCACAATCGTTGGGGTGGAAATTGAGGTTGTAGAGGAACTGGATTCGCTAGAGGATGAGGAACTGCTGCTTTCTGAGGAGGAGCTACTCGAAGAAGAGGAACTCGAAGAAGAACTACTGCTACTCGATGATGAGGAACTGCTGCTCGACGACGAGGATGAAGAACTGCTTGAGGACGACGAACTGGATGATGAACTGCTCGAAGAGGAAGATGACGAGCTCGAAGAAGACGAACTAGAAGAAGAACTACTGCTACTCGATGAAGAGGCGCTGCTTGAGGACGAACTGCTGCTAGAGGATTCGCTGGAGCTACTGGAAGAACTGATACTTGAGGACAAAGAAGAAGCCCCGCTATCAGACGATGAGCTGAGCGAAGACGTGTTGTTGACGCACGAGGTGGTCAATAACGACAAAATGAAGGTATAGACTAAGAATCGAAAGCGGTTGCGATTCGCCATAAAGCGTTTCTCCTTTATATGATTGAAGTGGTTAAGGAAGATAAAAAGATATCTGAATAGGCAAAAACATTATACCAAAATAAAACAACAGCAATTATTAATTTGATTAATAACACATAAAAATTAGTTAATAAATTAATCAAACATTAAGCAGGGCGCAGTTTATAGGGCTTTGGATTTTATTTTGTACAATTCTTCAACCGCAAAATGGATTTTGGTCACGTTGTAGCGTTTATTGGTCGGGAATAAATAATAGGTATCGTTCGGATAGGAAAAGCTAAAGCCGTCGCCTTTACCAAAATAATCATATTCGACATGGACGCCATAATTTTCCAAAGGATTCTTTTCGGCTTTAAATTCAGTGCCGTCAATAATGGCACGTAAGTGGAAACCCGTTTCATCATGAAGAAGAGTGCCTTTGCCGAGACGATAGAAGCCGGTGCTATTAGGTAAACTATCGATGTCCACTTCCATTTCCTCGCGGTACTTGCCGGATTCGATTTCTTTATGGACTTGGACTCTTTCCCATTCAAACCAATCGGGGATATGTTCAAATTCGGTTTTGCCTTCAGTGGCTTTCAGTCTTCCGAGCGTGTCCATTTCATAAGTCTTGTGGCAATGGTCGCACCAGAGCTTGTTTCCGTCGCTGTGCATATCGTGTTCGCTGCCGCAATTCGGGCAGATATAGAGCATCTTATGAAGGCCTTTCGCGCGGTCTTTATAATCGATGATGATATTATTGTCGACTTGGTATTTGTAATCATCGTAATAGAAGGCTTCACGGATCTTGGCGTTGATTTCGTCAACGCTTAATTTATCGATGTCTTCTGGGGAAAATAGAAACGTCATATCGGCGCTGGTCCGTACTTTGCGCTTGTGTAAGTTCCACACCGGTTGACGGAGGTGATCGCCATGGCAAATAAGCGTGGCCACGGGGAATTTAAAGAGTTTAACCATTTTGCCTAAACTATCAGGAAGAATCGCGGTCGTGCCAACGAGGGAATAACGGGCTTCCGGATAAAGGGCGCAGATGTAATGGTTTTTCGTGACGCTATATCTAATTTGTTTGACAATGCCGATATCGGAAATGAATTTCCGTTTGCAGATGCAGCCGACGTTACGTAAGAGGTTCTCACGATTGATGAACCCATCGATCGCCACCACATAGTTCGCGCTGCGCGGGAAGATGGCTTTGGTCGCGACTTTAAAATCAAGGAAGCTATTATGGTTACAGAGCAAGAGATAACCGCCTTTGAGGCCTTTCATCCCATGCTTTCTGACTTTGGTGTGGCACTCCCATACTTCAGGAAAAGCCAGTAACCAAGAAACCGGGCGTAAAAACCACTTGGCTTTACGCGGTAATTCCACCATATCGAAACGTTCTAATTTGTTAACTTCTTCCAGTGTCATCGGGACGATATCGCTGATTTTCATTATTTTCTCCCTTTAGAATATTTTGGCTTTACTTTTTCTTATCATAACATACCGCTAAATTTAAGCACTTATTTTATTTTATAGACTCGGAAAACGCCGCAATTTTACACTCGAATTATTGTCATAGCGTTATATAATGTATATAAAGGTGAGAATATGAAAAAAATCATAACGATCGTCGTTGGCATCATTGCTTTATTAAACATCACATTACTGACGGTGTTATTTATTTCCTTTGGCTGGACCTTTGCTTTCACCGTTCTCGGCTACGCTTCTGCCAGCGCCGCCGCACTTCTCGGCATCTCCTATGGCGTTTATCGTTGGTCCAAGAAAAAATGGCTCTATGCCTACTTGCCTTCCTTCATTGTGCTAGTGTTGGCGATGCTTTCCGAAATCGTCATGTCGCTCTTCAATCTATTCCCGGGTCTCTCCGGATTAGTCCCGACCATGGTCATCCTGGTGGGCTTGACCGGGAGCGTCATTTCGCTCATCGTGGTCCATATCCTCGTCCTTATCAAAACCAAACAAAAAGTCGGCATCTAAGCCGGCTTTTCTTTTTATAGCCTTTTATTTTTCTTCTTTTTCTTTGTGCTTTTTCGGCAGGTAACTGATGGCCAAGTATTTCGCTAATGTCGCTAGCGACTTTTTAAGGAGTTCTTTTGTGTTGTCATCGGTGTTTTCGTATTGAGCAATCAATTTCGTCACGTTATTTTTCCAATTTTTGACAAATTCGCTGAAGGTCGTGCATTCGGTGGCGTTCAAAATATCGAATAAATTATCGATGATAATCTGCCGTTCGTCATTATTAAATTTATTCAGCCAGTCATAAAGTGAACTCTTGATGTTCTTGGAAGCCTTGCTCAGTTCTTTGAGACGGACAAAATCACCGGTATTTTCGTCGATGGTCCAATTATATAAGTCGTGCTGGAAGAATAAAGCGCCTTCCGCTTTCACGACTTGGAAATGATCGGTGCGTTGAAGCAACATCCCGATGATGCTGGATTCGGGAACGATTTTGATCACTTTGGGCTGAATGGCTTGATATTCCGGTAAATCGCAGACGTCTTGTTTGAATTCCGGTCCGTCAAAGTTATAGATTTTGACGATTCTCTTTAATGTTTTCGGGTTTTGTTTCATGCTGGCGAAAACGGCAAGATTGCCGCCTTTCGAGTGCCCGCCAACGATGATTTGCGATAACCAGTATTTTTTAGCGACGGCAGTTAAGTATTCCGCGGCTTGAGCTTGCGCGGGTACTTCGTCCATGAACGCCATATTCAAGTCTTCTTCCCAGCCGACGATAGTTCCGTCCGTTCCCCGAAAAGCCACATAGATAAAGCGTTTATCGATAATGAAAGTCACCGCGGACAGTTGTTTGACCGCGAGCCAGTTGAAGTCATTGACGTAACGGGTAACCCGAATCGAGGCAAACCGCGGATTCTTTACGAGATACGTCAGCAACTCATAATTTTTCTCGGCCACCCGCGTTCCTTTGATCAAGTCGACGAATTTGCCTTTCATTTCCGAAAGCATCAGGCCGTCTTTGATGTTATCAAACTTCATATAGGCAAGTTGGCTTAAAACGAGTGCGTCGACGTCGGTAAAGTTTTGAAGAGATAAGGGCTCGCTCGTGTATTTGACGTAATCGACAAAATTAATCATGAGTGTCCTTCCTCTCTTGAAAGTTGTTTCTACTTGATAGATTTTGCGGCGTCGGCGACCACCATGGCGAGCATCTGTAGGCCGCGTAAGCTATCCTCAAGACCTTCAGGACGATTATGCGATTTCCAGATTTTCTGGTGGTTGGCAATCCGCTTCGGCCATTGCTTCATCAAGTCTTTGACTAATACTTTTTTCTTGCTGGGCGACCATAAAGGACCGGCAATGGTCATGCTGGTAATGAAGGCCTTCAATAAGGCGATGGCTTCTCGTAATTCGACGAGGCGAGCTTTATTCTCGTGACCCGATAATGTGACGGATTTCAAGCGTTTTTCGATGCCATTGATATCCGCCATTAAAACCTCATAACGTTTGGGTTGGGCCCAAATGTGATTGGCCAGCATCCCGAGATAGGTCGCTCCTGGGGTTGGGGTTTGCATCGCGGCGTATGCCGCCATGAAGGCATCGGCAATCGGTGTGGCATTATGACGATATTCTGGATGATGTCGGTTATAGCGTCCAAGGTCCAGCAGGATTTCCGCCATTTGATGAGATTGGTCTTCGAAAACGACTTCGTTCAAATAGTCGACCATCTGTAGGTACGCTCCGCTCGGTGCGGCCCACATCTCGATCCCGCCATAAACGATGCCGGGTAAACTGATAGTCGCCGGTTGGACGTGGCCATTGTCGCCCCAGTCAGTCACGAGCACGCCCAGCCCTTGATAACGAATGGCGGCGTGCGCCGCCTGATGGATCGTTTCTAACATGTCTTGGGTTCTTCCGGTAATGGAGTTCCACGAGCAGGTCCCGGGGGCCAGCATGAAACGGACGCCTTGCTTCGCTAAAATTTCGGCGTGGT
>JAPLKQ010000138.1 GCA_026387995.1 Bacillota bacterium | reverse complement strand
CAAGGCCCCAAGCGGCATAGACCATCTCGGTGACTCCAAGGAAGTAATAAACATAATAGCCGACATTCACCACAAGGAAAAGAATCCATAAAATGATGAATTGTTTATGAAGCGCGCTTTTTTGTTTATGGTAACTCCGTATGTTAAGGATGAAAAAGAGCACAAACATCGGCATAAAGAAGATCGTGAATAGCTCGTATGAAATCAAAAACCGATTTTGGAGAATGCTCCCTAAAACCAAGAGAATCGTATAAACGCCGAGTTCGGCCATGCCTAAACGGATTAAGGGTTGCTGTTTTTCTTTCTTAAAAGTCGTTTGTGAGAAAGCCACCGCCATCAAGGCCATGCTAATCGCGGTGATAAAGAGATAAGAAAGTTCAAACCAACTCGTGAATAAACAATAGGTCTGACCAGCACATTTTAATTGATATCCCAGTCCTTGATAGCTCGTTCCGGCAAGGAGTGTTCCCAGTCCCCAGAAAAGGAAACTGGCGCCCCACATATAGGAACGATCTTTAAATAATGAATAGGCTAAAAATAGCACGAGAATGCCAAGGCCATAAACAATGACCGTCGAAGAAGGAACAATCCAAACGAGGCTCCCTCCAAATAACGTCACATGCGGCGTTACCGCCAGATATTCATCCGGAGTCATCAATGGTTCCATAAGTAATCGAGTGGGCGGAAATAGCGAAAGAACGACCAAAACTAAAACAATTAAGGCTAATCCTCTAAAAATCCCATATTTCAGTTTCATGATGGTTTATTCTCCTCAATTGGTTTTTGTTTTTTCGTTTTCCGTGAGTAAGAGAAATAAATAATTAAACCGATAATGAGCATCGCTAATTCCACGGAAGCCGCGATGAATAAACCAGAATTAAACTGAAAATTTGTGAAAGAAAAACCGATTTTGGTAAATAAACCCAATCCGATTTTCTGCGCCGGATCAAAAGCAATGGGCATATTATCCCAAACAATCATTGGTAAATAAACCCAATCCGATTTTCTGTGCTGGATCAAAAGCAATGGGCATGTTGTCCCAAACAATGACATCTAAAACCCAATGACTGAATGTCACTAAACCAAGCGCTATCCCGCCACGAATCTTTTTCTTTTTAATTAGTAAAGCGGTTAAAACTCCAACTAAAACGGACCAAACAATCGCCATGACTAAACTATGTGACCACGGATCAAAATCAAGCGTATCGATGCCGATGGCTAAGAAAAGGAAATACAACAGGTCAATGACATAGGACGCAACTAAAAATCCGATGAGCGGTACTTCAGGCGCATATTTCCGAGCGGCAAAGCCAACGGCAAGATGTCCAGTCGGTGACATAGCATATCCTCCAAATTAGTTTAGGCCACGGATTTAAGAGCCTTCTTGCTTTTGTATAAATAATCGCTTAAGCCCATAAAGACGACCCACACATAGGCCATGGTTTTCGGTATCATCAAAAGACCGATGGTCTCACTCAAATGACCCCATAAGACCACCGGAGCATAGAAAACAAAGGAAAGGACGATGGCAAGCCACATAAAGCGGAATGAACGGTCATGCGCTTCTTTAGCTTTCCAAGCGAATAAGACAATAATCACGATGCCCATGAGCGCAAACGGAATGTTGCGGATGAGCGACCAGAGATAGCTTTCGGCAGTCCAATCCGGGGAGAGCCAGTTATTTTGCGGCAATAAGCCAAGCACGACGCGGATAACCGCGAGTGAGTAGATGGTAATGTCTAAGGCGATTTGCTTACCGACTTGGTAGCGGCGTTTCCAAACAAAATATAAGACCACATAGAAAACGGTCATCGTAACTGAGGTAATGGCTTTACCAAGTCCTAACGCGACGGCGTTGGCCGCAGCCGCTTCGGCTAAAGTCACCGAGTCACTCACTTGGAATAACGTAATCACGCGCGGAACTAGATGGAAGGCATCGCCCAAGCCCAAAATGAGCGCCATGACGCCAAAGAGAAGACTCTCTTTATCATGATGCTCTTTGGCTTTAATTGTCAGGAATAGCCCTACCGAGATGACGGTAAGCAAGTACAAAATATCGAAGATGGATTCCATGATAACGCGCATATTTTTTCCTCTATTTCTATGTTTATCCAGCAGGTTTTAAAGACAAGAGCCTGATCACTTAAATATAAGAACCACAATTTGGATGGCCAGGACCATAAACGCCAACGCAATCGGATAGGTAGCGGCATAAGCCGCAGTCACGTCGTCCGTCTCCGCGGTTCGGATTAAGGTTCCTAAAGCTGGGGTACTGGTCATGCCGCCACAGATGGAACCAAGGCTGTTGAACATGCCAAGTTTCAATACTTTGCGGGCGACAAATAAACCAAGAATCATCGGTATTAAGGTCATAATCGCGCCATAGACAAAGAGCATGACGCCCTGCTCTTGCAGGACTTGGATAAATCCAGCGCCGGCCTTAGTGCCTGCGCCAATAAGGAAGAAGACGAGTCCCAACTCACGGAGCGGGGTCAACGTTTCTTTTTTCATCGTGAGATTCAAACGCGTGGTCGAACCGAAATGCCCGATCAAAAGACCGGTAATCAGGCAGCCACCCGAAGTTCCCAGTGAAAAGGACAAGCCTCCGGGAAGAGGAATGACGATAGCGCCAAGTAAAACACCTAACGCAATCGCTAAGGCAAAGCCAAAATAGCCTAACGGATCAAAGCTAAATTTCTTTTTCTTATTTTCTACCGGCGCCTCAACGGAAATCTTCGTGATGAGTTCTCTTTCTTTCTTAATATCGGTGTGGAGAATCTTCGGTACCAGTTGAATAAACAGAACGACACCTAAGACGCCAAACGGATAAGCAATGCCATAGCCGATGGACGTCATATTTGAACCGGTCGCTTCGAGCGCGGCAGCCAGCGCTGGCGTCGAGGTGAGCGCTCCGGCCAAAAGGCCGACGGCAAGGTCGGTTTTAACGGCAACGCATATTAAAACACCCGTCAGTTTAATGAGGATACCCATAATCACATAAGCGCCCGCGTTTCCTTTAAAATTTCTAAAGAAGGTTGGACCAGCGATGAATCCGATGGAGGTTACAAAGAGCGCTAAACCAATATCTTTGACGAGTGACGGCACTTCAAGACCAAAATGCCCAAAGACGAGAGCCACGAGTAAAACCGCGGCCGTTCCTAAACTCAATCCTTTGATGCTGATTCTGCCGATGGCATAACCCAAAACGGCAATGATAAACATAATGAGGATGGGATTCGCATTCAAAAATTCAATCATACAAAATACCTTTCATTATGCCTTGATGCCGTGAGCTTCTAATGTTTTAACTAACGTCTCGCCGATCATATCTGGGGTCATCGCAATCGCGACGCCCGCTTTTCTAAGGGCTTCGATCTTTCCGAGCGCTGTGCCTTTACCGCCTGAAATGATGGCGCCGGCATGGCCCATGCGTTTACCTTGAGGCGCGGACTGTCCGCCGATAAAAGCGACGACGGGTTTTTTCATGTGTTTAGCGATAAATTCCGCCGCTTCTTCTTCTCCGCTACCGCCAATCTCGCCATTAATCACGACGGCGTAGGTTTCCGGGTCGGCTTCAAAGGCTTTCAGGGCGTCGACAAAACTAATGCCTTTGATAGGGTCTCCGCCAATGCCAATGACGGTCGATTGACCAATATTACGATCTGATAATTGTTTGACAGCTTCATACGTTAAAGTTCCCGAACGGGAGATAATGCCAATATGACCTTTTTTATGAATATAGCCAGGCGTGATGCCGATTTTGCATTCTCCGGGGGTGATGATTCCAGGGCAGTTAGGACCTATCAAGCGTGTTTTCTTTCCTTCAAGATAATGTTTGACTCTGGCCATGTCCAAAACCGGAATGCCTTCGGTGATACAGACAATGAGTTCGATGCCGGCATACGCGGCGTCCATGATGGCTTGAGAAGCAAACGCCGGCGGAACGAAAATAATGGAAGCATTGGCGTGCGTGGCTTT
>JAPLKQ010000146.1 GCA_026387995.1 Bacillota bacterium | reverse complement strand
GGCAAATTTGCGGTCCAAGCCATGCTTGAATATGGCCAAAGCCTTGACTCGGGGGTTGTGGCTTCGTTCCATAATACTGGGGGCATTCGCGCCTCCTTGCCTTCGGGTGAAGTCACTTATGGTGATATTTACGCTGCAGTACCATTCGATAACGATGTGATTATTTGTACCGTCACCGGAACCCAATTGATTAAGTGGCTGAGTCGAAGTAATTATACGGCCGGCGCCTCGGGAACGAAATTGGCGAATGGGTCTTCGATCATTTCCACTAATACCTATAAAGTCATCGCTATTAGTTATCTCACCGAAAACACATCATCTTATCCGCACAGCGCCGAATTCAATACCCACGCTTTTGTCCGCGATTTAGCGAAAGAAAGGTTTAAAAAGCTTTCAATCGTAAATCCTAGCGATTATTAATTTTGCATCATTTTTAGATGAAAAAAACAGACACACCAACTGTGTCGGTTTTAAGGGTTTCTTAAATAAAACGGTGAATAAGGGTTTCAAGTCCCAAAAATCGACCCCGTTTAATTTAGGAAATCTTTTTTTGTGAAATATGCAAAAAAGTATTGACGGGTTAACTTTCGATAAGTTAACATAAGTTTATCAGTCTTTATTGACACAGAAATGACACAAGTTCTTCTTCGGGTCCAGCCGCCGATAGCCGCTTAAGAGTCGAAAACCTCGACCTTGGAGAGAACTATGAATAACAAACACAAGAGACTTGGGCTTTTTATCGCATTGTCCGCTTTGTTAATGGCCGTGACTGTGTCTTCATTGACGCATAAAACCACGATGGTCACGGCGTCAGCCGCCCCGGCGACCGGTTTTACCCGCGTTTGGATTCAGGCCAAAGGCAGTTGGATTGCCGCGAATGGCGCCACAATCTGCTACAAGGCTTGGCGGAGTAGCGACAATACATACTTGAATACATCTGATGCCATTGGCTTTTCCCCGATGTTATGGTCACTCGGAGGAACCGTCACCAGCGGATCCTATACCATTCCTAGCGTCTATTATTACGATATTGATACAAATGCATCGATGAATTATGATACTTTCCGGTTTTTAAGGCTCGGTAGCGATGGAACGACAATCCTCAACGAATCGGCGAATCTCCTGCTTTCCAGTTGGAATAATCGGAATTACAAATTTATCGGGACGACTTCAGGGAATATGACCTTGGGGACTTCGTTATGGTCGATTGCCAACTTTAAGTCCATGACCGGACTCACTTCGCTGAAGACTTGCTCGGACTACGATAAAGTTCCGGACTTACTCATGGCCTACGAAGCGTTAGACTATAACACGCAAACCTTGCGAGATGCCGCCTTGTTAGCGTCAACTTATGCTACCGAATACGATTATGTTGCCGGCAACGATTTAACCCCGAATGATCCCTATGGGACGAACTATAACTACGGAACCAACACGACGACAATTAACTTACTTAATAAAATCAAATACATAGTCAAAGTGTATGACGGCGTGCATACCTCTTCTCTCTATGCTTCTTACTGGGGAACCACCGCTACGAACCTTAAAGAAAATACATTGAACACCTCCATCAGCCAGCCTCTGGACATCATGATTGTACTCGTCCTTGGGGGCCTTGCCCTTTTAGCGTTTTACTATTTTGAGACCAAGACCCTAGAAGAATAAAAACAACCCTAAGGTTCTATGACCCGAATTCCCGTGGGCCACGCGCAATCTTTTTCCTTTAGGAACTAGGGCTTGTATGTTAAAATAACGGCGAGGTAACGTTATGAAAACACTCGTCGTCGACATGATGGGATCCGATAATGGAAGCCCAGCGACCGTAGAAGGCGTCCAACTGTTCTTAAAAAGACATCCGGAAGCCAAGATTATCGCCATCGGTAAAATCGAAGAATTAAAAGCCTTGCAGAATTCCTGTGAACTCATCGATGCCCGCGACATCGTCCCGATGGAAGCCGGGGCCATGGAAGTCATGCGTTTAAAGAACTCCTCAATGATGGTGGCCATCAATACCTTTTTAGACCGGAAAGCCGACGGCTTAGTCGGTGCCGGCTCGACCGGCGCGTTCCTCAGCGCTTCCACCTTAAAACTCAAGCTGATCGAAGGGGTTGAACGGGCCGCTTTGATGTCACCCTTCCCCACCGCCATCAAAGGCAAGAAAGTCACCATTCTCGATATTGGCGCCAATAACGAAAACACGCCTTCCCAACTGGTGCAGTTCGCCAAGATGGGCAGAATCTACTCCAATAAAGTCTTTAAGATCGAAAACCCGAAAGTCTATCTGTTAAGTAACGGCGCCGAAGACAAAAAGGGATCTCCCGAAGTCAAAGAAGCCAACCACTTATTACGGGATATCAACTTTCCCGGATTCGTCGGGAATATCGAAGCCCGTGATGCGCTTGACGGAAACGCCGACGTGATCGTCACCGGCGGCTTTGCCGGGAACGTATTCCTGAAGGGCACCGAAGGTGTCGCCTCCTTAATGAACAGCTTAATCAAGAAAGCCTTTAAACGGAACCTAGCTAGCAAACTCGGTTATTTGCTTGCCAAGAAAGGCTTTGTCGAAATGAAAGAAACGATGGACTATAAGACCACCGGCGGCGCGATGCTCCTCGGCGTCAACGGCGTGGTCGTCAAAGCTCATGGCTCTAGCGACGGCTTCAGTTTCTCCTATGCCTTAGAAGTCGCTTACAAGATGGCGGAAGCCGAGGTCATCAAACTGATTGGGGAAGGACTCAAAACCCATGAATAACTTAGACGAACTCTTTACCATTTTTAGCCTACAGCCCAAGGACCGTGCGTTATATGAACGGGCCTTTACCCATGCTTCCTGTAACGTCATCACCGGACAGGAACATAACGACTACGAACGCCTCGAATTCATGGGCGACGCCGTTCTTGATATGCTGGTCGCCGAAATCGCCTATACCCTGCATCCGGAGATGGACCAAGGCAATCTCAG
>JAPLKQ010000110.1 GCA_026387995.1 Bacillota bacterium | reverse complement strand
TTGGTTTGCGCTTTTCTATTTTTGATGTTGCGGGCGGTTTCGATACGTGATAGCAGGCTCTTCATGATGATTAAGTAGAGTTCATCGCCTAAAGCCTTATCTTCCCAGTGGTGGTCGACGCTGGCGTTATCGTTTACTTCGATGACGTAGACTTTGCCGTTAGCTTCTTTTAAGTCAACGCCATAGAGTCCATCGCCCATCGCTGCCGCGGCTTTGATGGCCGTTTCGATGACTTCTTTAGGTGCGTACTCGACGAGCAACGTTTCCACGTCGCCAACTTGTTCGCTGGTCTTGGAAGTACCCCAGTTATAAATCTGCCAGTGGTTCTTGGCCATGTAATATTTGCAGGCATAGAGCGGTTTGCCATCGAGTATGCCAACGCGCCAGTTAAAGGAACTGGTGATATATTCTTGGGCCAGGATCAGTTCGCTAGTTTCAAAGAGTTCGTTAAGTTTTTTGGTTAGTTCTTTTTCGTCACGGACTTTGAAAACGCCGAGCGAGGAAGCGCTGTCGGGGCGCTTGAGAACAAGCGGGAAGCCCAGGGCGTCAATCACGGCTTTATGCGGCGTTGATTTACTGACGACGACGGTTTTCGGTGTCAAAACGCCAAGCACTTTCATGCTTTCGTAGAAATATAACTTATTGGAACATTTCAAGATGGACCATGGATCATCGATGACCGCGAGGCCTTCAGCGAAGGCGTACCGCGAGAATTGATAGGTGAAATCATTGACGTTGGTGGTGGCGCGGATAAAGAGCGCGTCGAATTGATTGAGGCGCTGATAATCTTCTTTGGTAATGAATTCGGTATAGAAGCCGATTTTTTCGGCGGCTAACTTGAAGCGGTTTAACGCGGTTTGGCCTGACGGCGGCGCCGGTTCGCCCGGTTCGACGAGAATCGCCAAATCATAACGATAATTTTTGAAATTGCTTATCATGAAACGTTTTTGGTTAAAGTAGTGTTTAGCGGAACTTTCGAGCTTGTCGTTATGTTCGACATCGTTCAGCGTCAAAGGCGAAACTTTGACTAAACGCCAACGGCGGCTCTTTGCAAAGGTGCATTCAAGTAGGGGAGCTTCGAATAATTTATAGATGGCTTTCGCTAATTCGCCGTATTTCTTGCTGCCGTTCTTGCCAAAGTAAATCCGTAAGGTGAAATCCTTTTCACGGATGGGCTTTAAGGTCTTTTGAATTAAGTCTTTGACTTCATCGCCGATGGACTCGGTGATGACTTCGTCGGTAAAGTCTTCGATGGTCGCGACGTTCGGGATGGCACGGAGGCTTCTCGCGGATGCGAGTAAGGAGACATAATAACCGATAGTTTGATAAGCATAAGAAGAACAAAGGTTAAAAACCCGAAGGTCTTTGTTGGTTTGATATTTTTCATCATTGATAAACTGTTCGGCGGTAATGACGTCAACCCCGTCGATCGCATCAAGCCATGGAACGATTTGGTCGACGACGACGATATTATTCAGATTATGTTTTTCTTTGGGTTCTTCTTTTAATATATCCACCATTTTATGGGCGGGTTGGCCCGGGCCATAGAAGTCTTTCAATTCCTCAACGAAATGGAATCCCAAGGATTCATACCAGGAAAGTAATTTAGCATTTTTGCCAT
>JAPLKQ010000112.1 GCA_026387995.1 Bacillota bacterium | reverse complement strand
GGAGAGGGCGTGTCGGCATTGGTAATCTGGTTGATACCCTTCAGGGAATCAAAGACAATCACGTCATAATTGGTCGTGGCGAATTGTGCCGCGACATTCGTGGCAGTCGAGTTGGTATCAAAGTTATCGGAAGACGCGAACTGATAAAACGCCGCTGTCGGAGCGCCTGTCGGAGAAATGATTGAGAAATCATAATCGGTATTTTCACTGCTGCTCGAATGTGAAGATAGACTCGAGCTTGTCGTCGTCCCGCAAGCGGTAATAAGGAGAGCTACTAAAGGCAATCCCAGGATATTTTTAATGTTGTTTTTCATGCGTTTCTTATTTCAATATTTCATCGATGGGCTTACCGATTTGATTCGCGGATGGCTTGAGATCAAAGTTCTTTAAGACGGTAGCGCCGATATCGGCAAAACTCTTTCTTTCTGGTAATAATTTGCCGTTTTTGAATGAGCGGCTGAACATGACGAGCGGTACTTTTTCACGGGTATGGTCGGTACCCGTATAGGTGGGGTCGTTGCCATGGTCGGCGGTCACCATAATGAGGTCATTGTCTTTGACAACGCTCATAAGTTCGCCTAACTGTTTGTCAAAATCTTCGATGGCATGCCCATAACCGATAGGGTTACGGCGATGGCCATATTCGGAATCGAATTCAACAAGATTGACGAAGCAGATACCTTTGAAATCGTGTGTTTTTGCTTCGAGGATGGTTTTGTTCATGCCATCGATGTTACTAATCGTTTTCTGGGTTTTGGTCACGCCGACGCCATCAAAAATGTCGCCGATTTTTCCGATACAGCTGACCTCCAGCTTATTGTTTTTGAGAATGTCCATGACGGTAATACCCGTAGGGGCCAGCGCTAAATCGTGACGGTTCGGAGTGCGTTTGAAAGTCTTCGCAGAGTCACCAATAAAAGGACGGGCGATAATCCTTCCGACTAAGTATTCGGGCTTCATGCAAATCTCGCGGGCAATCTCGCAGCAACGATAAAGTTCAGCCACAGGAGTCGTCGATTCATGAGCCGCAATTTGAAGAACGCTATCCGCGGAAGTATAGACGATCAAGGAGTTTTCACGTTTTTGCTGTTCGCCGAGTTCAACGAGAATTTCCGTTCCGCTGCTCGCATAATTGCCGATAATTTTATGGCCTGTTTTCTCTGCAAGTTCTTTTATTAATTCAGGGGGAAAGCCATGATCGGTAAAAGTCTTGATTGGCTTCGTGGTGAGAATTCCCATCATTTCCCAGTGACCGGTCATTGTATCTTTTCCATTACTTGATTCGTTTAGTTTCGTGACGAAGGATTGAGGGTGTTTGACGAAATCGGTTCCGACCACTTCGTCAAGGTCACGAAGGCCTAAGGCATTGAGGTTGGGAATTTTCAAACCACCACATTTTTGTGAGGTATGAACGAACGTATTAGTTCCGGCATCTCCGAAAAGGGCGGCGTCCGCCATTGCTCCGATGCCGACTGAGTCCATGACAATAATGAAAATACGATTGAATTTATTTAACATAAATAAAACCTCCTAAAATCAAATCAAATTATACGTTACTTGCGTTTACTATACAAATCATAAGCGCTGAGGATACGTTTCGTGGAAATATGGGTATAAATTTGAGTCGTTGCGATGTTGACGTGGCCAAGCATTTCCTGAACGGCTCTGAGTTCGGCGCCATTCTCCAAAAGATGAGTCGCGAAACTGTGACGTAAGGTATGTGGGCTAATGGATTGTTCGATGCCGGCTTTCACGGCATACTCTTTAACTCTTAAAAAGAAGAATTGCCGGGAAAGTGGTTTGCCATACCTGTTAAGAAACAAGAATTTATTGCTTTTTCCGGGATTTCTTGACCGAACATCATGAATATATTGATCAAGATATTCAAGCGCAAAGTCCCCCACGGGAACACGTCGCATTTTATTGCCCTTGCCAGTGACGGTAATGATTCCTTTTTCAAAGTTGACTTTCCCACGGGTCAATGAGAGTAATTCAGAGACGCGCAAACCCGAAGCATACATCACTTCAAGCATAGCGCGATCTCTTATACCATCATCCTTTTCCATGTCCGGCGCATTGAGTAAATCTTCGACCTGTTCAACCGAAAGGCAGCTTGGAAGATAGGCGGCCTTTTTGGGAGGTTCAATCGTCGGAAGTTTCTCTTTAAATAGCCCCTCTCTTTGTAGGAAAAGGAAAAAATTCCGTGTAGAGGATAAGCGACGGATGATGGTCGTCGTTTGCCGTCCCTCGGAACTTTGTTTGATGAAGAAATCTGTGAGGTCGCTTCCAAGGAGATCGTCAGTCGTGGTTTTCATATCCCCGAAGGTAGCAAAAAACAGTTTAAGATCTTCTTCGTAATCAAGAACTGTTAAAGGACTCAAGCCTTTCTCGGCCAGAAGGTATTGCTTATAGTTTTCGACGGCGTCTCTAATTTCCATTTTGTTACTTTCTTTCCACTATTTATATACTAATAAACGCCTATTTAATGATTTTCAGCTTCT
>JAPLKQ010000065.1 GCA_026387995.1 Bacillota bacterium | reverse complement strand
TACCGCGATGACGCCCGTGGCGGCATGTGGAGCGCTAAAGGCGAAACGCTCGCCGATATCGAAGGCGACCACAAAATGGAAATCGCTTTGGTTCGCAATATCATTACCGAACTCGAATCGATGCAGGACGTTGCCGTCAATATGCCAAAGAACCTTGTCGGGCAACTCTCAAAGGGTGTTTCGGCGACGGAATTAAGCGATGCCTTGGCGAACTATTTGCCAATGACCATCGAACAAAAACAAAAAATTCTGGAAACGCTGGATCTCAACGAGCGTCTCAAACTCGTTTTCACTTCCTTGAAAGAAGAAAAAGAGATTTCGGATATCGATAAAGAACTTCAGGACGAAGTCCGTAAGTCCGCCGAAAAGAATCAACGCGAGTATTTTTTACGGGAAAAGTTAAAAGCTATCCGTACTGAATTAGGGGAAAATGAAACCGATGGCGATTCCGAGGAAACCATTCTCGAAAAGCTTGAAAAAAATCCATACCCTGAAAGCGTTAAAACAAAAGTTAAATCTGAATTGAAGCGTTATCAAGCCATGCCTCAGGCCTCGCTTGAAGCTTCGCTAATCAAGAGTTACATTGATACCTTAATGGATGTCCCGTGGTATCAAAAGACGGCCGATAACGATGATCTCGAAAACGTTAAAAACATCCTTGACGAAGACCATTATGGCCTTGATAAAGTCAAAAAAAGAATCGTTGAATATCTAGCCGTTAAAAAGATGACGGGTAATTTAAAAGCCCCGATTCTTTGCTTCTACGGCCCGCCTGGCGTTGGCAAAACCTCGCTTGGCAAATCCATTGCACGCGCTTTAGGCCGTAAATTCATCAAAGCCTCTTTAGGCGGAATTTCCGATGAAGCCGAAATCCGTGGACACCGTCGCACTTATGTCGGCAGCATGCCTGGTCGCATTATCGCCGGCATGAAGAGAGCGGGCGTCGTCAATCCGGTATTCTTACTCGATGAAGTCGATAAATTGTCTTCATCTTATAAAGGCGATCCTTCAAGCGCTCTGCTCGAAGTGCTGGACCCTGAGCAGAACTTTGCGTTCAATGATAACTTCCTTGAAGAGTCATACGATCTCTCCAATGTTTTGTTCATCGCGACAGCCAACTACATCGACAACGTGCCGGCGCCGCTTAGAGACCGTTTGGAACTGATTGAAGTCAACTCCTACACCGAAATCGAAAAAATCGAAATTGCCACACGCCACCTTGTTAAAAAACAACTCTTGGCGAATGGCTTACAGGAGAAGCACGTCACCTTCACACGCGAGGGTATTGCCTCAATCATTGAATCCTATACACGCGAAGCAGGCGTCCGCGAACTCGAAAGAAAAATCGCGAGCATCTGTCGTCAAGTCGTCGTTGATTTGCTGACTCAAAAAGACATTGATTCCGTTACGATTACACCCAAAGAAGTCCGCAAATATCTGGGTATCGAATTATTCGAAAACACCAAGAAAGATAAGGAAAATCAAGTTGGCGTCGTAACAGGGTTAGCCTATACCGAATACGGCGGCGATATCCTTCCGATTGAAGTCAATCACTTCCCCGGAAAAGGCCGACTCGTTTTAACCGGTAACCTCGGTGATGTTATGAAAGAAAGCGCGAGCATCGCGCTCGACTACATTCAAGCTAATGCTGGTCGGTATCAAATCGACAGCAAGATTTTTGGTACGGATGATATCCATATTCACGTTCCGGAAGGCGCCGTCCCCAAAGATGGCCCCAGCGCCGGTATTGCCATCACGACAGCAATTATTTCTTGCTTGACTGGGCGTCCGGTCGACAACAACGTGGCCATGACAGGTGAAGTTACGTTACGCGGTAACGCGTTACCGATTGGCGGACTTCGTGAAAAGTCCCTTGCGGCCTTAAGAAGCGGCATCAAAACCATTATCGTCCCACAAGAAAATGAAAAGACGGTCCATGAGTTGCCAGAGCAAGTTCGTAAGTCCATTAAATTTGTCTATATGAAAACGGTGGATGACGCGGTGGCTGTGGCTTTACTGGAGAAACAAAGTGATTAATTTTAAATCAGCCCGGTTTATTAAAAGTGCGCCCACGTATATGGATGCGCCGGAAATAGTATTGCCGGAGATTATCGTCATCGGAAAAAGTAACGTCGGGAAATCCTCGCTTTTAAATGCACTCTGCGAAAACAAAAATCTGGCGTTCACTTCCTCGAAGCCCGGTTACACGAAATTGCTGAATTACTTCGATGTCGAGGGTAAATTTTACCTTGTTGACGCTCCAGGATATGGTTATACCATTACTGGATCAAAACATCTCGATTTATTCTCGAATATGATGGAGGATTACTTTAAAAGCGTTCATCATTTGAAAGGCGTTATCTATCTCCTTGATAGCCGCCATGAGCCGAGTCAAGACGATAAGGATTTCCATGACTTTCTATTGAAGCAGGGTATCCCGTTTGTACTCGTCGTGACGAAAATCGATAAATTGAACCAAAGCGAAAAGTCAAAAATAACCAAAAACCTCAATGTTGCTTTTGGTGATCTGTCCGATACGAACGTCGTATTGACCTCTTCTTTAGAACCCCGAACTTTATTACCGTTAAAACGTGCCATCGACAAATTGCTTAGCTAAGTACGCTCAAAAATGTTTCAAAGAGCCGGTTTGTACCGGCTTTTTTTTGTTCTTCGCTTGTTTACTTGCGTATCCAAGCGATAAAATCTAT
>JAPLKQ010000128.1 GCA_026387995.1 Bacillota bacterium | reverse complement strand
GACCATACGTCTCGCCGAGGTGCGAGAGTTCAAGAAAGGAATAGGCATGGTCCGGCTGCGGGTTTGGAATATATAAGTCGTTTTCGTCGCGGTTGGCCCGGGCAATCAGCATTTTGAGGCAGGCAAAGCCGCAGTCAGTGTCTTCTAATTGATGGATAAAGTACATCATTCATCATCTCCCGTATAGTAATAGAGAGCCGATGAAGAGTATTGTCTACAAAAAAAAGACCCCGCAGGGTCTTCAGTTTTTAGTAGGATTTGCGACGGGCTTGTTCACTTTTCAGTTTCCGACGGAGGCCGGGTTTCAAGTAAAATTCCCGCTTGCGCGCTTCTTGGAGCGTACCAGCCTTGTTGACTTGACGTTTGAAACGGCGAAGGGCTTCGTCTAATGATTCGTTATCGCGGACCACTGTTTTTGGCATAATATCCCTCCTTCTGAAGCTAATTGCTTTGACGACGTCATAATTATATATAGCACCAGTAAAAAATGCAATAATATCTGGAAAAATAAGTAAAATTCGAGACGATTAGATGATTTTCGGTCCCGCGCTGGTGCCAATTCGGCTGGCCCCCGCTTCTACCATAGCCACTAAGTCTTCATGCGTGCGGATGCCGCCGCTGGCTTTGACGCCGATATTCGGTCCGACGGTCTTACGCATCAACGAGACATCATGGACGGTGGCGCCTCCGGTCGAGAAACCGGTGCTGGTCTTGACGTAATCCGCCCCCGCTTGAACGGCGATCTGGCAAATCTTGACTTTTTCTTCATCGGTCAACAGGCAGGTCTCGATGATGACTTTGAGAAGGTTCCCGTGGCAGGCCGCTTTGATTTCCGATATTTCTTTAAGAAGATACGGATAATTCTTGGCTTTAAGCTGCGAGATGTTGATAACCATGTCGATCTCGGTCGCGCCTTCAAAGACCGCTTCTTGCGTTTCATACACTTTGACGTTGGTCAATGTGGCACCGAGCGGAAAGCCGATCACGGTGCAGACCTTGACGGATGAACCTTTTAATTCATGAGTCGCCAAGCGGACAAACCCTGGGTTGACGCAGACGGAAGCGAAGCCGTATTTCTTGGCTTCTTCGCATAAAAGCACGATGGCTTCAGGCGTCACGTCGGGTTTCAGGGCAGTATGGTCGATTAGTTTATTATATTCCATAAAAATTTACCTCATCCTTTCCGTAATAATATCAGTTTATCGGGTTTTTCGGCCTTTTTGACCGTCTTCTTCGCTTTCTTGGCTTCGAGGGCCTTGGTATCGACTTCGGGGACGGCGACGACTTGTTTACCATCGTAGAAGCCACATTTTGGGCATACGTGGTGTGAGCGGATCATCGTTCCACAGTGCGGGCAAGTGTTTAAGCCGGTGACCGATAATTTAAAATGGGTACGGCGTAATCTTTTCGCGGTTTTACCTGTTCTTCTAAAAGGGACTGCCATAAGTATTACCTCCTAAGGGTTCTTCTTAAATAACACTCGAATTATAAAGGCATTCGGAAATGATGTCAATAAAATTTAGACATCTTATTAAATAAACTTTATTATAACGATGATGGCTATCGTTTTTTACTATACACTGTCTAATCTTTGTAAAGAACGGATACGACTTTACCCCGTAAATCGTCCTGACTTTGCACATGCGCTTCCAAATAATTGGACGCATGGCCCCGCCAGGCGGTCGTTTTTTCGTCGAAATCTTCGATGATGACGTCAAGGTCTTTTCCGATAAATTGACGGGCGTATTCGGTATGGAGTCGTTCGGAGAGATCAATTAGTTTGCGGACGCGTTCTTTCTTGGTGGCCGGGTCCACTTGGTCTTTGGCACGGGCGGCCGGCGTTCCGCTGCGGGCGCTGAACGGGAAAACATGGAGTTGGGCGAATTTCGCCTTCTCGATAAAGTCGTAGGTTTCCTGAAATTCGTCATCGGTCTCGCCCGGGAAGCCGACGATGACGTCCGTCGTGATGGCGATGTCCGGCACCGCTTCCCTAATTTGCTCAAGTTTACTTAAAAAAGCAGCCGTGTCGTATTTTCGGTTCATCCTGCGAAGGACGTTGCTGGATCCGCTTTGTAACGGGATATGTAAATGACGGGCAATCACCGGCTGGGTCTTGAAGAGCTCAATGAACTCCGCATCGATCTCGCTTTCCTCAATGCTGGAAATACGAAGACGGTATAAACGCGGTTCCTCACGCAAGATATCACGTAGGAGATGGACGAAATGATAATCGCCTAAATCTTGGCCATAACCGGCGGTATGGATGCCGGCCAGGACAATTTCCAAGAAGCCAAGATCGACGAGGCGATGGACTTCGGCCAGGACATCGTCCTTTGGACGGCTCCGCATTTTGCCGCGGGCGTAAGGGATGATACAGTAACTGCAAAAGTTATCGCAGCCATCTTGGATTTTGAGAAACGCTCGGGCGTTATCGCTATAAGAAATCACTTTCAAAGGTTCATAGTCAAATAGCCGCGTGATCTCGCTGACCGTGTCGATGCGTTCATGCGTTTTCAAATACTTGTCGACCAGTTCCGGAATTTCATTCCGCTTTGAGGTTCCGACGATGATATGGACGCCCGGGATATCGTTGACGAACTGATGGGACATCTGGGCATAGCACCCCATCACCACGATGACGGCGTGTGGATACTTGGCAATCAATGACCGGATATGTTGGCGCGATTTTTGGTCTGAGAAAGATTTTTTAGAGCCTCGGACTCGTAAGCATTGACTTTGCATCCTAACGTCGTTATTAAATAGCGCATCGGTCTAGCCTTTGCGGATTTTGCGAGCTTGCTGGATACTGCCAAGGATGGCTTTTTTGGTCAGTTTTCGATACATTTTGCTGCTAATCAGTCTATTTTTCCGGAGTTCTTGAATGAAGGTCTTTTTGTCGTTGGCAAAGTAGGCGGCGATGACCGGTTGGATACGCTCCATGATGTGGCTGGAGTTTGGTTGCCGCATCGCCTTGTCGAAAAGCGGGATTTTGACATCCAGACGTCCCTGGTCATTGATGATATAAATGGCTTGGTAGTCATAATGATAAAAGGCCATCGAGGTTTTATCGCCTTGAAGCTTCACGAGTTTGGTAAAGAAAGAGTTGAACAAAGCATAGTTGTAAGTCTCGAAGGGATCGATCAACGAAGAGGAAAACTCGGTCCGGATTTTGTTATATGGGAAGTCGAGTAATTTGTCCGCTTCTTCTCGGTAGACAAGATTAAGGGCGCGAGGAAACAAAGGAATATAGATTTTGTCTTGTCCATCGAGCAAGTAAGGCAATTCAAGCGGATTGGCATTCATCTTGTCGCGGATGATATGGTGTTTGATCGCCTTGTACTCGAGCATCGATTCATTGTAGAAACCGTCGAGTTTCGTTTCAATGGCTTCTTTGTTCTCAAGGGATTTAAGGATGATGTTGGCTTTGAAAAGCTCAAATTCGTCGTCCACGTTATAAAGCTCAGTGAAAATGTTGTATTTCAAAAAGAGTTTCCGGGTCGCCAAAAAATACTTGTACTCATCGCTGCGTGCCAAGCGTTGGATTTTGGTTTTACGCGTTAAATAGTTGTAAAGACGATTGGCCATAGTTACCTCTCAAGGATAAAGGCGATGACGGATAAGGCATAGAGCGCCGCGGTCTCGCTTCGAGAATGCATCGGTCTTGCCGGCTTCGCGTTCATAGGCAATAAACTGATAATCATAGTGGAACGAGCCCATTTGTTTAAAGTCGATGATGCGATCCATCTTGGGCAGCACGCTCCGCATCGACTGCTCGCCGGCTTCTTTAATGATTTTGGCGTACCGCTCGAGCTTCTTGATTTTGTCTTGTTCATCGAGCCGGACAATGGTCCGTTCGGAGGTCAAGCCGATGATCTCGCTGACCCCGAGTTCGGTCGCTTTTTGGATGACCCAATCGGTCTTATCGCCTTTGGCGAGGGCGTAAAGAAGCGTGACTTTATTCGGCAGCTCGTGATTTTCGGCGATGGGTGAAAGAATCTTGACCTCAAAAGGAGACAGGCTGACCACTTCCGCAAGGTAAACACGGCCGTCGGCAGCGATCTCGACTTTATCGAGGGGGCGCATCCGCATCACGTTCGTGATATGAAAAATGTCGCTCGGCAGGAGCGTCGCTTTTCCTTGATGGACGGAGGCGAAATAACGTTGCATTATTTCAAGTATTCCCCGCGAGCGTCTTTTTGGTCATGGGGTATGGCATAGTAAAGAGCAAGGATGACATTTAGTGCGCCAAGCCCGCCATAACAGACATATAAAAGCCACGGGATGTTCATAAGGATAAGGGGTAAAGCTACAAGTATTCCACTAAATAACAACCAAAAAACTCCTAATTTGATAAAACCTAAGTAGAAAAACGGGGCGCCGGTAAATCCAAGACCTAAGCCTAAGAGCCATGTCACAAGGCGACTTTTCTGCTTCGTCAGTTGGTATTCGGGCTCGACGGGCGTAAACGTTTTCGTTAAATCATAACCGGTTTCCATCGCGATATTTTCGAGGGGGTTCTCGACACCACAAATCGGGCAGACATCTGTCCCTTTTTCAATCGGGGTCCCGCATTTTTTGCATTGGTTCATAATCATCACTCCTAATCTTCAATCATTATAGCAACAAAATTCAGTGTGGAACAAAGAAAAATGGTATTTTTTTTCATGATTCCATAAAGAAAAAGTGCTTTGCAGCACTTCATCTTTAACTTCGGAAGGTATTTTTGAACTTTTCCCAGACAGAATCTTCTTTGGTTTCCGTTTCTTTATAACGGGTCAATAAGTCCCTCTGCTCTTTGGAGAGTTTGGTAGGTGTTTCAACCCGTAAATGAATGAATTGGTCGCCAGCATCGTTGCCGCGTAAGTCGCGTACGCCCTTGCCGCGAACCTTCAGGATTTGGCCAGGTTGAGTGCCTGCCGGGATGCGGACCGTGACGTCGCCATAGACCGTCGGGACATCAATCGTCGTCCCTAAAGTCGCATCGACGATGCTGAGCGGTATTTCAATATGAATGTCATTGCCATC
>JAPLKQ010000212.1 GCA_026387995.1 Bacillota bacterium | reverse complement strand
AGCGTACATAATTCTTTTGGTTTTTGTCATAAACGAAAGGCTCATAGCCATATTTCCGCAAGATGGTGTTGGCGGCGGTGAGGCCGCTGATGGTCACGGTGGGGGTTCCAGTCCCCATGGCCGTCGATTCGCCGCAGTAGAAAAGATTGTCCCATTCGCTGCGCGTATGCCAGCGTTTGAACATGTGCTGGCCGAGCTTCTGCAACGGGCCGGCGACGGCCCCGCCATTTTTATTGGCGAAGCGCTCAATCGTCCGAGGCGAAGCGACCTCGGTAAACTTGACGGCTTTCTTGAAGCCGGGGAAACGTTTTTCGAGGACATCTAAAAGGCGGGTTTTCTCGACGTCTTTGAGCCGTTGGTATTCGGCAGGGTCCGTGGTCTTCCAGCTGACGAGCGAAGGGCCGATGGCTAAAAGCGTTTGATAGTTGTCTGGGCATAAGGTGCGGTCATCGATGCTGAGAATATAGCAGGTCACTTCGTTCTCGTCGATGTTATCGGGATTGCCGACCAACATTTCGATGGGAAGCGTGTCTGCGGGGATGACTTTTTTATCGACGAGAGCGTAAAGCACGACGCTGGGATAGGTCGGGACGAGATGTTTAGCCCAGGCGATTTTCTTTTTGGTGGTGTTTTCGGGGGCTACTAATTTTTCGTAGAAATTCCAGACGGTGCCTGAATAAACGATATCTTTGGCAAAGATTTGCTGATGGGCGTTGGTTTCGACGCCGACCGGTTTGTTGTCTTCAAAAAGAATCTTGGTCACTTCCGTGTTCGGAAGCATGTCGCCGCCGTGCTCTTCGATGGCTTTTTCCAGTTTCCCGGTGAGGAACATGGTCGAGCCGGCGGGGTAGTAACTGCCGCCGGTGTGGTTATCGACGAACATGACCGCGGCCAAGACGGCCGGGGTTTCTTTAACCGTGGTGTAGCAGTAGGTTGACGTCAATTTATTGAAGAATTTAAAGATTTCCGGGTTCTTAAAGTACTTTTTAAGTAACGTTTCGGTACTCATGTTCAAGTAAGTCAAAAACTTGAAATAAGAAAGCGGATGTTTCTTCATCTGCGAGAAGGCTTTTTTCTTATCGGTTTCGTCGGGGGTCGAAAAGGACGGATCCTCGACCATGACGTGCTGATAAATGAGGCCGATGTCATGATAGAAATGGCGGAAATTATCGATGTCGTCGGGGAATAACTGACGTAGTTCCTCGATAAACTTGTCGATGTCCTGGTAGAACTTGATGCGGAATCCGCGGTAATTGATGCAGTAGAGGTAATCGTGCTTGATGATGTCAATCGGCTCTTCCAGGCAATTGAAAACGAAGCGGTGCGAGTTGTAGCCTTTTTCGCCGAAGCCATAGAGCATGGCGGCGCCGTTATCGAAAGTCACGCCATTCCGTTTAAAACTTCCGGAGGAGCCTCCGGGATGGGCGCTCTTGTCGATGACGATGACTTTAAGCCCTCGTTTGGCGAGTAGACTGCCGGCCGCTAAGCCCGAAAGCCCGCCCCCGATTACGATGACGTCATACATAATGATTCCCCCGTTTATTTTATGATAGCTGTTTTGAATGGACATTCCCAAACGTTTTTTTGGGAAGTTTTCTTTCGTGTGTGCTCAAAAAAATAGTCCTTAGTCCTATTTTACTGAAACACGCACGCTATTTGAAGAATAACGCTCACGAAAATGACATATTTTTAAAAGTTTCGCGTGAAAGAAAAAAAGCCCCTCGTTTTCCGAAGGGCTTTCTCACGTTTCGACACGCTTCGCTAATCCAACGGCGACTGCTGAAGTCGTAGCCGTGGACCCAATTTTTATCATGGCGGAGAAAGAGGGATTTGAACCCTCGCGCCCGGTTAAGAGCCTACGAGCTTTCCAAGCCCGCCCCTTCAGCCGCTTGGGTATTTCTCCGTGCGTGTAAAATTATAACAAGAATGACAAAGGTTGTCATCAGTTATTCGTAATTGCGACTTTGTCATAAAGGTTGGGCAGCGCTAGGGCCAGTTCCCTTAAAGCCGTTTTTTGCCGTTTATGGAAATATCCGACATTTTTCGTTTAAGTGGTGGCGTATTTTCCATCATCGAGCGCTATTTGTCCCAAAAAGGACATATTGCTTGATATTTAATCTAGTTTAGAATACTATGTATCTACTCTTTAAAAGAGTAACGAAAGCAAGAGGGTGTTAATTTATGAGTAAAGTCGGCCTAGTGATTGATTCAACAACGATTCTTTCCCCGGAAACAATCGCAAAGTATAAGATCGAAGTCGTGTCGTTAAATATCGTCTTTGGCGAAAAAACGATGTCCGAAAAGGAAACCTCCGAACAGTTCATCATCGACAATTTGAACCAAGTCAAAGATATCCGCAGCAGCTCCCCGAGTCCCTACGATTTTCAGGTGGCCTATGAGAAACTTTTTGCCGAAGGTTACGATGAAATCGTCGTCGTCCCGCTTTCGAAAGGCGTGAGCGGCACGTACCAGACCGCGGTCATGGCCAAAGATTTGATCAAAGGCGGCGAACATGTCTTCGTCGTCGATACCAATATCTGCAACTTCGGCGTGGCCAACCTCGTCGAGACGATGCTGCCGTCATTCGATGGCCAACATACCGGCCAACAACTCTTTGACGAATTCCAGAAACGGGCCACTAATTCCCGTCTTTTGTTCACCGTCACCGAAATCAAGCATCTCATTAAGAGCGGGCGCATCTCGCGCATTGCCGGAACCTTTGCCGAAATCCTGCACATCAAGCCGATTATCAAGATGATTGAAGGCAAATTGGTCGTTTTCGAGAAGACCCGCAGCAACCAACGGATGTTCGAAGTCTTCCTCGAACAAATCAAGGAACTCGTCGATACCTGCTCTCAGGTTTCCGTCAAAATCGTCTCGCTACAAAATACCGAGATGATGAAAGTGTTTATCGAAAAACTGAAAAACACTTATGCCAATGTCAAAGTCACGATCATCGAGCATGTCAACCCGGTGTTCTTGACGCACCTGGGCAATAACGGTTTCGGCATCTCCGCGACCGGTTACTAATCCGATTTTGAAGAATAAAGGCCTCCGGCTTCGTAAAGTGACCCCAAAATAGTAGACACAATAAAAAAACCCATTGTGCGATAATCTACTAGGAAGGGGTTTTCTTTATGGCGAGAAAAGGACAGAGTTTTCGAAAGTACGATTCCGATTTT
>JAPLKQ010000178.1 GCA_026387995.1 Bacillota bacterium | reverse complement strand
CGGTGAGGTGACGGGCGCTCAAAGACGGAAGGCCAAAACCGTTAATTTCGGCGTCGTTTACGGCATCTCCGACTGGGGCCTCGCCGAGCAACTCGATATCGCTCCAGCGGAAGCCAAAATCATCATCAATACCTTCTATTCGGCCTATCCCGAAATTCGCACCTATTTCCAGAAAATCGTCGCCGACGCCGAGAACGACGGCTATGTTTCGACGCTGCTCGGAAGACGCCGTTACCTCCGCGAATTGCACGATGGCAACTATCAAACCCGCGAATTTGCGAAACGAGCGGCCATCAATGCTCCTATCCAAGGAACAGCTGCTGATTTAATCAAATTGGCGATGATTAAAGTGGACCGCTTTTTGAGTGAACACAACTACCAGACAAAACTCGTCTTACAAATCCACGACGAATTACTTTTCCAAGTCCCGGATGATGAGATTGAAAAGGTTTTCCCTGCCATCAAAGAAATCATGGAAACGGCGCTTAAGCTTGACGTCAAACTCAAAGTCGATGGTGGATACGCCAAAAATTGGCACGAAACGAAGTAGGTGTAACTATGCCTGAATTACCGGAAGTCGAAACCATCAAAACCGTCTTGATTCCCATCGTCAAAGACGCCAAAATCACCGGCGTCGACGTGCGTGATTTCAAGATGATCAAATCGGATAAAAAGCTTTTTGCCGTGACCCTCATCGGGCAGACGATTCATGACGTGACCCGGGTCGGTAAATTTCTTATCTTTCATCTCTCTAACGACCTCGTCCTCATTTCTCACTTACGGATGGAAGGCAAGTACCGTGAACTTCTCCCGGGCGACCAAGCATCTAAATATGCCCGTATCATTTTCAGCTTTGCCGATGGGCGGAGACTCGCTTACGACGACTCCCGCCGGTTCGGTATCATGAAGTTGTCGACCGAGGATCGTTACCGTCATGAAGAGCCCCTGCTTATGGTCGGACCTGAGCCTTTTGATATCAAAGATATCACCTCCATGTACGCGAAATACCAACGGAGCGGCAAGGCCGTGAAGCAAATGCTCCTCGACCAAACGGTCATGGCCGGTCTCGGCAATATCTATGCCGACGAAGTGCTCTTCCGTTGCCGCATCCATCCGGAGACGCCCAGCAATCGCATCACCATGAAACAACTTCAGGAGATCGTGGATCAATCCGTCATCGTCCTAAGCGGCGCCATCAAAGCCGGCGGTTCGACGGTCCGCACCTATCATGCCGCGCATGGCATCGACGGTACCTTCCAGACTGAACTCTTAGCCTATGGGCGCGTCGGTGAACCCTGCGCCTATTGCCAGACCCCTCTGCGTAAAATCCAAGTCGGCGGACGCGGTACGACGTTCTGCCCCCGCTGCCAAAGAAACACCGCGCTCCCGATCGTGGTTGGCATTACTGGAAAAATCGCCTCCGGAAAATCGACCGTCACGGCAATGTTCGCCGTGATGGGATATGAGACTTTTTCGAGCGACGACGTCGTTCATCAGCTCTATGAAAAGCCCCTCATCAAGGACAAAATCAGCAAAATCTTTGGACCAGAGGTAATCGTCAACAAACGGATCGACCGAAAGCTTCTTGGAGAAAAAGTTGCCGATAACCCCGCTCTTAAAAAACGACTTGAGAAATTCATCCATCCGCTGGTCAAACAGGAACTCATCGGTCATATCAAAAACGCCAAAGGCAGCATCGTGTTTGTCGAAGTCCCACTCCTTTATGAAGCCCACTTCGATGACCTCTGCGACTATGTGCTGGCCGTGGACGTCAGCGATAGGATTCAAAAACGTAATCTCATGATTCGGCACGGACAAGCCTTTGACCTGGCCCTGGCCATTAACGCCAACAATGCCTTTGATTCCTATAAGGACCATGTCGATTTCCTGATCACGAATAATAGCGATTTAGCGTCGCTACAAAAAAAGTTGACGGCAATCCTTAAGAAAATCACGCGTTAATCTCATCAAAAAAGCGAACGGGTTCGAAACGTTCGCTTTTTGTTTTCTTTATGAAGCGGTTGGTTAGTAGACGCTAACACCCTCGAGTTTAAGGGCATCTCGGCACATTGAGACGAGGAGGCGT
>JAPLKQ010000207.1 GCA_026387995.1 Bacillota bacterium | reverse complement strand
GAAACGAACTCATTCTTTTTAAAAGTAAGGTTAATCCCGACCAGGGCATGGTCCATCAACCCGACTGCTTTATAATCCTTGGTAATATCTTTTAGTTGTAACATAATCTTTTTCCTCAGTGGTTAGTCTATACCTTTAATAGAAAATGTGATAACGAAATGAAATGAAATGGGTTTCATCATAAAAAAAGACTGGCCGATGAGGTCAGTCTTTGTGGAAACAGAGGCGTCTAGATTTCGAGTTGGAGGAAAACCGACGGAACCATGATGCTGATGAAGAGCGTCAGGATCAATAGAAGGGCAAGTAATCCACCGACGGTAAGAGCAAGGAATAAGGAGAAGAGTAACGGAACGATAATCAGGATGTTCCAGAAGATATTTTGGCTGAAAGCCACATGCTTGACGATTTTGTTTTTGACGAACTCATCTAATAGAAGCGAGACTAGACCGACTAACGCCGGGATAAAGAAGAGGAAGGAAGCGCCGCTCAGGATAAATCCGGTCGCGGTCGCCAGGATGAGATTTAAGCCGATGCCGGCTAACATCATCGCTATTTTGTCTTCACGGGTCTTCAAGAACTTTTTAACCAAGAACCCGAAGCCGACGACGGCCGCCAGCATGATGAGCAAGGTGGGAAGTTCCGTCCCCTGCATTCTTACATAGGTCACGCTCCACGGCACGCGGCCGAGGAAGGCAATCAATTTACTGGCATAGAGTCCGACGAGGACCGCCACCACAATCGCGCCAAGGAGAATCCCAAACTGCAGCAGGATTTGTAATGGGCGCACTTGTTTCTTCAGGACGATAAAGACGATAAGACCGATGAATAAGACGATCAGGATGATATTCATCGTGATGGCTAAAGTCTCGGTGTAAGCGACGAAAACGCCAGGCAGTAAGTTAAAGAAGACTTGGTTCTGCGTGCCGACAAAGTAGTTGATGTCAGCATATTGGGTATGGGTCGCAAATTCTTCAATAAGCGGGACGATCTGTTCGCCGTAATGCTGGATGCTGCTGAGGTTGATGTTCGTATAGTTATCCATCGGCGTGTGGTAATAGTATAAGCCATCGAGGACCGCAAAGTTGATGCCTTGTTTGCCAATCGCTAAAAACTCGGTGAAATCGGTCATATTGGGCATGACGGTATACACCGCGGTTGCTAAGCTGTAGGACACCGGCATTTGCGCGTTCTTATAGAAATCGATGACTTTCTGATTTTTGGTGCTGGTCTCAAACATATAGGCCGCGCCTTGGACGCCGCGGGCTTCCACGTTAATGACAAAGCCAATCTTCGCCATCAATGCGGTTTCCCGGGCCGCCATGCGGGCGCCATATAAACCGACTTCTTCGCCGTCGGTCATGAGAATGTAGATGGAGTTCGATAACGTCCTACTTCCGTAGAGGCGGGCAATTTCGAGTAAGGTCGCGATTCCGTAGCCGTCATCGGCAGCGCCATAGGAACGACCCAGTTCGCCGGCCCGGCCAATGTAGCCGCGTGAGTCATAGTGAGCGACTAAGAGGACGCCCGTATCGGAGGTACCGGGAATCGTGGCGAGGAGGTTAGAGATCGGATAGTCACAGTCAGGGCCGACTTCGGCCGCGGTATAGTTCATTTCTTGAACGTTGCCGGCACCGACGAAGGTTTCAAGTTGGCTTTTCAGGTAATCATGGACCGCTTCGTGGGCTTCAGCGTCGCTGAGCGCATGGGGGTCACGGGATAGCTCGCTAATGTAGGAAGCGGCTTTTACGGCACTGAAGCCGCCAGCGTCGTTACTGGGAACCGGGGTATAGAGGATGAATAAGCTGAGGAGTAAGCTGGCAAGACCGACAGCGGAAGCGATAATCAGATTCTTCTTTTTCACAGAGAAAATCCCCCTTGGATTTCATTCTCAGACAAGTCTGATTTGTCATACCCTGATGACCCACCGAATTGTTTGATGTTAAAGGTATATCATAAAATACGCTTTTTGACAAATATGTAATTGTGTCTAAATTTCAAAAACGGAAAAATGAGCGTAAATTTGACTCTAAAAAAACAAGAATCCGTTCGATGAGATATGAAAACGAACTCACTGAAAATAACCAAAAATAGCGATTTTTAGGGCGATAAAATGATTTTCACAAAAATGTCGTTTACATATTGCAAGCGGCCTAAAGCGGCACTATGATATTTGTGCGTATGCCCACGGGGCTGCTTGAGAGAAGGATTTTTATGAAAGCCATCGTCACCTTTTTTACCGCTTGTTTAGCCGAAATCGTCTTTAGCCTCGTTTGCTTCTTGTCCTTCGCAACCTACAGTCCGGCTTTCCTGGTCTCCTACTTCGGGTTCACGATAGCGTTCGTCTTCGTGATCGCCGTCTGCATCGCCAGCGTTGCCACCGATGGTTTGTTGGATTTTAAGCTCAACATTCCCTACGTCATCGCTGTCGCCACCGCCGTCATCCTGCTCTTTGCCGATGCCACCTTCATGGGGATGCTGAGCGCTCCGGGAATCGAGACGCTGGCGGCGTTATTCAATCTCGGCGCTATTGCCGTGCTTGCCCTTGCGTCCTTCGGTTTCGCCGCTTTTACCAAACTGGTTGACAACCGCTTGGCGGTCGTCACCCTGGCCCTGTCCGGCGTCGCCTTGATGTTGGCTTTGGTGGAAACGATGTTTTTCCATTTTGGCTTTGCCAATCTTACTTACGTCCTCGGCTTCTGGTTCATCCTCGCAAACCTAGCCGTCACTACGGTTGCTTCCGCTTTATTCAAAAGAGGCGACCAGAGTTACAGCACGGTCGGCAATATCTCGACCCTCTTCTTCGCCTTCACGTCCGTACTCATCAGCTTCGTCATGATCGGCGTCAATCCGTCGAACGTCACGATCGTGTGGATTTTCCAACTCGTCGTCTTAGCCCTTCACCTCGCCATCGTGATCGTCATCCCGCAGATCCCGCTTCACTATTACGATGTCCTGAACAAAGATAATAATTTGTAAAAGAGCCTCCCTAGAACCTAAGCGCCGCTTGGCGCTTTTTTTCTAGAAGATGTAGAATAATGACGTTTATAAGCCCCCTATTTGATCCATGGGGTTTAAATAAAAAGAAGGTTCATTTTATGACCAATAAAACCGTCGTCATTACCGGCACCACCGATGGCATTGGCCTCGCCACGGTTCGTGATTTGCTTTTAGAAGGCGCTACCGTCATTGCCGTCGCCCGTAATAAAAAAAAAGCGGCGCGTGTCGCTAAAGAACTGAATAACGACCGCCTCACCTTTGTTTTCGGGGACTTGTCGCTCCAAAGCGAAGTCGTCAAAATCGCCGACCAGATTAAAACCCTTCTGGATGAAAGGCATGTTGCCCTTCATGTCCTCATCCATGTCGCCGGCGCGGTCAGCAGCAAACGCGTGTTGACCAGCGAAGGCATCGAATGGCAGTTCGCCGTGAACCACCTGGCCCCGTTTTTACTTACCAAACTGCTTATGCCCTACTTACTCCAGGAAAAAGGCGCCAGGGTTTTGGTCGTCAGTTCGGGAGCCCATCGCGTGGGACGCGTCCACTTCCAGAACATCATGTTCAAACACGGCTACTTCCTCATCACCGTTTATGCCCAGTCTAAGTTGATGAACGTTTTATTCGTCAAGGAATCCGCCAGTCGCATCGATCCGTCCTTAATTTCGTTCTACGCCCTTGACCCTGGGCTCGTGAAAACCGGCCTCGGCGTGAAAAAGACCTTCGGCCTCGAAAAATGGGCATGGGAATATCAAGTCAAGAAAGGCGTCGACCCGTCCGTTCCCGCCCACTACTTCACGGGGATTGCCCTCGACCCCAGTTACGCCTTAAAGTCAGGCCTCTATTGGAAAAACGGCGTTGAGGTGAAACCATCGAAGCGCGCCGAAAATAAGAAAGACGCGAAACGTCTCTACGAGCTTACCGACAAACTTTGCGAGACGAAATAAAGCAAACAAAAAGGCGTCAGGTTCATCCCGACGCCTTTTATTTTATTTTGCTTTAGATGAGTTGGAAGACGGCGGCTGAGAGAAAGAAATAGATAAGAAGAGAGCAGACGTCCACGATGGTGTTCAGTAACGGGGAAGAAACAATCGCGGGATCGAGACCCACCGCTTTCGTGAG
>JAPLKQ010000053.1 GCA_026387995.1 Bacillota bacterium | reverse complement strand
ATTCTTTGCAGACACCGTGAGCGTCAAATTTGCCAGTATCGCGGTGATCGAAATAATGGTCAATCAATGCCTTGCTCGTATCGACTCTGACCGCTGCCAGGTTTTCTTTTAAGTGACGGGCTAACATCAGCGAATCAGCGACCACGTCGTTATTATAGTCGATTAACGCTGTCACTTTTTGATCAGGGAAAGTCTTGGCGTAATAAGCGGAGGCTTTGACGATGTCGCCGCCACAAATTTGAATGAGGGAATGCGGCATCGTGCCCATACCTTTTCCACCCCACCAATAACCTTGCGCATCCGTGCTGACACGCGTGATTCCGGCGACGTAGCTGGCATAGCCGTCCCCGACTTGCGTTAAATAATCGTCTTGACGGTCCGCCATCGAAAAGACAGGTTTTCCATGGGCGGCTTTTAAGACTTCCATGACATTGGTGGCCACGCTGCTTCGGCGGGCCAGGATGCCATCAATCATGCTTTCGAGAAACCCGAAATCCTCATATTTTCCACTGATTTTCAACACGGGTTCATTCGCTTGCACGATATCGCCGTCATTCAAAGCAAAAATCTGGAGATTTTCAGGATGGACCGCCAGCGTATGCGTTAAGGCAATCGCTTCGTCGACGCCACAAAGCATGACGTTGTTGCGACGTTGGAAAAACTGCAGAGTGACGGTGTGGCCCGGAACGTATTTTTTCACGATTTCCCGCGTTTTCAGAAAATAATTGGCCGTGTAGAATCCTTCGGCGCATTTTTTATCAAATTGAAAAGTTTTATTCGTCAAGCGACTAATTTTGCCTTGTTCTTTTAATTTGATTTCCAGTTCCATTCTTATTCTCCTTTATACAGAAAGAAGTCCTCGCCGATCGGCGCATCATCCTTCAATGTCATTATACCGTGTGAGCCTTCGGGGGCCTCAAGATGCAGTTCGCGTGAAGAACAAATCATGCCTTCGCTTTTGACGCCTCGAAGCGCTGAGGGAATAATCCGGCTGCCGTCGAACATCGTGGTATATGGCATGGCCACAACCACTTTTTGTCCTTTTTTGACATTGGCAGCGCCGCAAACGATATCAAGCACCGCCGATCCGACGTCAACTTTACACACATGCAAGTGGTCGCTGTCCGGATGCGCTTCGCAAGCGAGGACGTGGCCGATACGAAAACCGCTTGATTCAATATAAGCGATTGGTTCAATGCCCGTATTTTTTAAAATGTGGTTCACGATATCAACGAGTTGGCGCGGCGGCAAAATAAGAAGTCCTTCGCCTTTGATCTTAACAATCTCGGAGAACTCTAAAATGTTGACGCCGATGAGTTTCTCTTCTTTATAGAGCGCGACGACGTTATCGTGCTTCTCAACACGGGTTGGGATCGCTTCCGGATCGATGACTAAAAAGAGGACATCGCCGATGATTTTGCGATTGTAGAATAAAACCGCATTCATCTGCGGGCCGCCTTCAAAGCCACGATTTTGCTTTCATCAAGATGCTTCAGCATATAGATTAAGCTTTTTTTCGCGGCGATATAGTCTTCGACGTCCATGACGATGGAATTCGTGTGGATGCTGCGGGCGCAGATGCAATGCGTCAAAGTCAACACGCCATCGAGGTTTTTATGAATCTGCCCAGCGTCAGTGCCGCCGGGAGAATCGAAATATTGTGATTTGACATGCGCTTTTTCCGCACATTCTTTTTGGAACGCAAGAAGTTCAGGAAAGGCAATCATCGTTCCGTCGACGAAACGGATCAAGACGCCGCCGCCTAATTGTCCAAGTTCTTTGGCATTGCCGCTGCTGTCGCGCGAAGGCGAACAGTCGAGCACAATGGCTAAATCCGGTCCAATGAGATTGCTCGAAGTCATCGCGCCGCGGCAGCCGACTTCTTCTTGAACCGACCCGCCGACATACAAATCGATCGGTAAATCGACATTTTTAAATTCTTTTAAGATTTCTAGGCCAAGGACAATGCCATAACGGTCATCAAACGCTTTGCCTAAAAGCCGTTCTTGATTGTTGATTTCACGGAATTCGCCTTCGACGACCATCATCGCGCCGATGAACACTCCGGCATCTTCAGCTTCTTTTTTGGTTTTAAATCCAAAATCAAATAACATGTTTTTGATTTCCGTTGGTTTTTCACGTTCCGCTTCAGTCAAAAGGTGAGGCGGGACCGCCCCAATGGCGCCATGCAGGTAGTTACCATTTTTCGTTTTCAGGCACACTCTCTGGGCATTTAAAGTCTGCGGATTCAAGCCACCAATCGGATGACCCTTCAGCATGCCATTACTTTCAAGCGAGATGACGATAAAGCCGACTTCGTCCATATGGCCGACGACCATGACTTTCGGCGCTTTTTTGAGGTTGCTCTTCTTCACAGCAAAAATAGAGCCAAGATTATCGGTGATGATCGGATAGCCGATTTTTTGATAACTGGCACGAAGATAACGCGCGATCTCGTTTTCTTGTCCGGAGACGCCGTTAAGCTCGCTTAAGGTTTTAAATAGTTTTCTCTGACTGGGGGATAGTTTCATAGGTTCCCGTTCCTTTCTGGGCGATCAGGCGATTGATTTTGATGCCTTGCTCACGGAAGCTCTTCTCGTATTCGGTCGGGGCATCGAAATCATCGTGGCCGTCGTAATCATCGGTTTTCTTCGAAATTTCATAACGGAAGCGCAACAAATTCTCATAGCTGTAACTGAATAAATCGACATTGTCGGTTTTCAGGTAAATCAAGCCATTGGGCTTTAAAATACGGAAGTATTGGCTGAGCATCTTATCGTAAGTCAAGCGCCGTTTCGCATGCTTTTTTTTGGGCCAAGGGTCAGAAAAATTGAGAAAGATGGCCGTAAAAGCGTTGGCGGGCAACGCCTCAAGGAGTTTTCCGGCATCGGCATTGACCAAAATGACATTGCCAAGGTTGGCTTCGACGACTTTTTTGGCACAGATGGCCAACGCGGTCGTGGATTTTTCAATTCCAACGAAGCGGGCCACGGGATGACGGCTCCCCATCGTGACGATAAAATCGCCTTTTCCGGTGCCGATCTCGAGATAGACGTTCGAGGCATTGAGGAAGGTTTTGCCTTTCTCGCCGAGCATCTCCTCAGTTCGATAAACCGTGGAGGCATGTTCTTCAAGATAAGGGCGGGACCAAGCTTTATGCTTCAGTCTCATTTCATTTTACCTAAGGCATGGATGGCGTGCGCGTAAATGGGCATGCTCTTATAGAAATCTTCAAGGTCGATTTTTTCGTTGGCTTCATGGATGTGGTCGTCTTTTCCCGGGAAGTTGCTCCCAAAGGCCACGGTATTCTTGGCTTCTTTGGCGTAGGTGCCGCCGCCGATGGCCATAATTGGCGTTTTCATATCGCCGGTCTCTGTCTGGTAAACCTTCAGCAAGGTTTGAATCATCGCCGATTTTGGGTCAACGAGCAAAGAAGGCGCGGTCGAAAGGATTTTGGTCGATAGCGGCGACTTGTCGGCAATCCGTGGGATGACGATTAACGGATCGACGGTTTCCGGGTAGCGGAAATTGACAACCAGCGAGAACTCATGGCCGTCATAACTAATCAACCCGACATTATAGGTCGTGGCATGGAGCAACTCGGTTTCATAGAATTCATGGAGTGATTTTCCGCTTGGGTCCGCATAAAGAGCAGCTAATTGGCTCAGGGCTTTCAGGTGATAATGTTCACCCAGCACGGCCAGTAACTGCAGACCGGCGTTGACACCTTTTTCCGGCACCGAGCCGTGGGCGGCTTGCCCACGCATCGTGACGTACGTGTACTGGTCGTCATGGGACACTTCGAATTTATAACCCTTGGCACGCAAAACGTTTTCGATGCTCGGGTCTTTCACGAGTTTGGCTTTGGCGATGTCGATGACGGAGTTCACGACGACGCCCGCCTCAATGCTGAGGACCGGAGCTAAATCAACGGGACCGCTGGTCAGATAGTTGGTAATGCCTTTTTCGCCATAAATTAACGGGAATTCGGCATCCGGGGTAAAGCCGTATTTGGGATACGGACGATGGAGTTTATGAAAATAATAATCAAGGCAGCGGCTGCCTTTTTCTTCGTTTCCGCCCACCACGTGACGGATTTGGAAACCTTGGATGAGATGATTGTCTTTAAGGGCTTTGAGGGCATAAAAAGCGGCCATGCCCGGACCTTTGTCGTCGCTGGTGCCGCGGCCGAACATCTTGCCGTCGGCGATCGTTCCGATAAAAGGCGGGAACCGCCACTGGCCGGACACGGGGACCACGTCCGCATGAGAATAGATGCCGATGATTGGGCCTTCGCCAT
>JAPLKQ010000169.1 GCA_026387995.1 Bacillota bacterium | reverse complement strand
TTAATTTGGTTGTCGCTGGCGCCGATTCCGGAAACGTGGTTACAATCAATAGTAAAGCTGTGACGATTATTAATGGCACAAATGCTTTTGCGATTGCTACAAACAAAGCCTAACCATCGCAATCACTACAACCGCCACCAAAAAATTCTATTTGACTGGCATGAGTTTTACTTCAAAGGAAGCTGCCGCTGCGACTGGTGTTTCTCTGGACAAAACAACTTCTTCTATTATCTATAACGCTACCGATTCTCTCACAGCAACTTTGACTGGTTCCCCAACGCTTGCTTCTGTTCGTTGGGTTTCGAGCAATCCAGCTGTTGCCACAATCACTAGCACTGGAAACTTGGCTGCGACCGTCCAATCGGTGGCCAGCGGAACGACAACGATTACGGCATCGCCTAACGACGGAACAGCCTATTCTGCCACCTGCACCGTTACAGTGACTGTCCGAGTGACGAGCATCACGCTTAATAAAACAAGTACCTTGCTTTATCCGGGAAATACAGAAACCTTAACGGCAACGGTGCTTCCTTCAGGCGCTACCAATAAAGTAGTGAACTGGGCTTCAAGCGCCCCGAGCGTTGCAACAGTCGGTCTTACAACTGGCTTAGTTACCGCCGTCGCTACTGGAAGCACAAACATCACGGCGACCGCAACCGATGGATCTGGCATCGTCAGTGATACTTGCGTGGTCACTGTAGGCATCCGAGTTACGAGCATCACCCTTAATAAAACGAGTACGACGATTAGTACAGGAAATACTGAGACTTTAACGGCAACAGTGCTTCCGGCCAACGCTACCAACAAAGTGGTGACATGGGCTTCTAGCGCTACCGGCGTTGCAACAGTCAATAGTTCGACTGGCTTAATAACCGCCGTATCAGTTGGGACGACCAATATTACGGCAACCGCTACTGATGGCTCTGGCATTGTCAGCAATACCTGCGTCGTCACAGTCGTCGTCTTGGTAACGAGCATAACCCTTAATAAATCAAGCACGACTATTTATATTGGAAAGACGGAAACTTTAACGGTGACAGTGCTTCCTTCGGGCGCCACGAATAAATCAGTGACATGGTCTTCTGACGCGACTGGCGTTGCGACCGTCAATAGTTCTTCCGGTTTAGTGACTGCAGTATCGGCGGGAACGGCCAATATCAAAGCGACCGCGCAAGACGGATCCGGCGTCGTCAGTGGCACTTGTGTCGTCACAGTTCCGACCGTTGCGGTTGAAGCGGATGCCTATGCAGCTGGCTTCTTAAGTGACACCAGCGTGTGCGATCCCACGGGCGTCAATAATAACATGACTGCCATTTGGAGCAGCCTGGCCACCAAATATGGCAATATGAGCGGTGGTGCCAAAGATTATTTCTATAATGATTCAAGTTCAGGCACAAACATTGCCCACGCCAAAGCCCGCTATCATTTCATCATTGTCAAATACCCGACGTTAAAAGCGAGCAATAACTTCATGAAAAATAATGCGGGTACTCCGTTATATCCTGCGAATGACAATTCAATTTTACCTATAATTACCAATGACAAGTCACTCATGATGATTCTATTGATAAGTGCTCTTGGCATAGCTTCGATGCTCAGCTATTTCTACTTGTCTCGGAAACATAAGCACGAATAAGCAGTTTCCCCAATTGAGTCCTTAGTTATAACGGTTTTTGGTTCTGTTTAATTTAATGCGGAAAAACGTGGAACAAGGGAACAAAGTCACAAAAGCCGTTAAATTAAAAGTGGTCGATAGGGTACGAGTAAAATCGTGCCTTTTTTAGGCGTTGTTTTTGCAGGTCGTAAAAAATATGAATTGCTTGTGATTTCTGGAAAGTATCATCTCGGAAAAAACGTCCGGCGTGGTTTCAAAATCATCTGGCCACTTTTGAGCTTTAGAGAAAACATATCAAACTTTATACAGGAGTCATTTTCTAAAGCCTTCATCAAATTTATTATTGGGAACCCGATTAAAATGAACAAAACGGAATGTAAAAGAACTAGCAATGCTCAATTCAACATAACCAAAAAAAGCTTGATTTAATAAAGATAGATTATTTCATGCATAGCATAGATTTAAACATAAAAATGAAATATGAAAAGGTGCGAATTTGCAATTTCACAAATAAAAATGGAAACTTTATTTTTGCAAAATGAAAAGTTGATGATATTGTTCATTGAAGAGTTTCGAAAACGAGCAGCACAAAATAATGACCATATTTATTATATAAAATAGTGATGTTATTTTTAGTTAATCCACTTTTCAATTTTTAAAATTTGATTTTGTAAACTTTTTGTTTGCTTTTATAATCTCCACTTGATATAATCAAAAAGACTATTTTATGTTGCACTTCATTAACCATTCAAAAATGTAAGATTTGAACTTCTGCAGATGAGCAAAGGATAATTTCAAAAGATTTATACCGCTCTTGAAACGAAAGGAGGCCGCACTATGTTACTCTCACACTTATACAAAAACACTGCTCTTCTAGCCGTCGCGGCCTTTATCGTTATGGGTATCGGCTTAACCTCTCATCATTCTGAATTGCCGGCTTCCGCAAATACTCCGACAAGCACGATTACGGTGACTGCTGGCACAGGTACTGACAAGACTTGGAAAGCTAATGGCGTTTTTTCGCAAACGTCGAGTTCTGGAACAAACGTTTACGGTTTTAATTCTGGAAACAATTCTTTTCTAGCGACCTCCGCGACAATGCCAAGCGCGAAAAATAATAAAACAACCCAGCGGGGCTGGTTTGCGAATACGGCGACAAACACTTTATATGGCCGTATCTCTTCAGTGTCGTTGACTCAGACTGCGAATGTCGCCATGGTGGGCTACTTTAATACTTCGGCAATCACAAACATCGATACTCCGTCTGGAACTTCCTTGTCAGCCGTAGTGACCGGGACCGGTCCGTACATTCATACTTGGACACCGTCCGCTGGTGCCAATTATCAATACTTTTTTCTTAGAAATGGCGGGAGCGTCGCTAACGCAGCCGTCAGCCAAATCGTTATTAGTTTTGTTCCCATTCTTTCGAGTATCGCGATCACGACCCCGGCACCACGACGATTTTTGATGTAGGGCAAACCTACAATAATACGGGCATGATCGTTACAGGAACATATAACAATACTCAAACCTCAGTGGAAACTGGATTCACGACTACTTATGACGCCCATGCTTTCATTGCCGGCGATGTCGGAGTTAAAACCGTGACTATTACCTATATCGAATTGGGTGTCACCGTTACGACGACTTATACAATTACCGTCCGCTACCCAGCGCTTCAAAGCATCCGTACCTCTTATACCTCGGGTATCGGCGTCGATCAATTCGCTGTTGGCGATACCTTCGCCAGCGTTCCGATTTATGCAACCTGGTCTTCGGGAAGCGATTCTTTAGTTACCAGTTCAACGACTTTCACGATTGGTGGCGTAACCCAAACCACAGGCGTCACGGTCTTAGCGACTTCTGGCCTTCTCACTGTTACCGCTTCATATACTGACACCAATAACACCATCACAAAAGCAACCACCTATTCTATTTATGTATTTGCTCTATCTTCCATTGTCATCTCGACCTATCCGACCAAGAGCGTTTCGGGTGGAACCAACTTTGGCCTCAACGAAACATTCGCCTACTCGGGTTTAGCGATTACCGGAACCTACGTTTATAGTGGAAAAGCCAATATTACCCGCGTCAAATCCAGCGGATACTCGATGAGCAGCCCCAATATGCTGACTTTAGGAGTTCAAACGGTCACCGTTACTTTTGTCGCTGGCGGCGTCACTAAAACAGCAACCTATACTATAAAAGTATCAAACGCGGTTTCTTCTACGGCGACCGATCAACAAAAAGCCGACAGTTTTGCCACTTACGTCTTAGCCATCAATACCTGCGGCGCCACGAACGGCGTAGTCCTGGAAATGGTCAATGAATATGGCTATATGTCAAGCGCCGCAAAAAGCTTGTTCAACGTCAAAACAAACCGCACTGGCAATAACTGGGCAACGGGTACTGGCGCGAAAGATCGTTATGACTACCTCATTTATTTACATCCTAATTACTCGCAAGGAGCCGCTAACGACGGCAGTGCCCAAGCCTTGATCGAAAATAGCGTCTTGCCAGCGGTCCTCATCCTCACGGCAATCACGATGATGGGACTTATGATTAAACTCATCTATTCACGAAAACGGAAAGAAGACTAATTCATTCAACAAAAAAACGAATTCATCGCGAATTCGTTTTTAATTTATCCATGATTTTTTTAGGGCTTGAAGGAGATCGGCAACTTGTAGACTTTGATGGCGTTTCGACCCATCAACCTTTCATATTTGGCGTTTCCGACCAGTTTTTTAAACGAATGGCTGCGGTAACTCTTATAAAAAGGATGATTCAGCGTTTCATAACCATCGACGGGATTATCGGTTCCGAACATAAGTTTTTTAGAGCCACAGACGCGAATCGTCTGACGGGCGATTTTCGTCGGGACCCAGGCAGTATCGCCATAAACATTGGGATTGTCATGGACCACGCGTATGGCTTCTTGGTTATCGCTGATAAGTTCCATGTGTGCAGCGATGAAAGTGAGTTCCGGATGCTTCTTTGCGGCATTTTCAAAGAGTAAAATGCTCGAACAGCGGTCCGTGGCCGTGTGAATCAGTATCGGGAGTTGATATTTAAAGGCTAATTTGTAGTAAGGTTCCATGCGCGGGTCATCGGCGGCCACTTTGCTGCCAAAGGGGTGAAACTTCAAACCATAGATAAAAGCGCGATTTTCTTGTATGAACCGCTCAAGTTCGGCATCCGCGGTTTCAAAGTGGGGCTTGCACCAAAGAAGCGCGCCTAATTTATCAGGATGGGCTTTCACAAAGTCTAAGGTTTCCTGGCTAGCTTGGATCTGACTTTTCTGGTTCCGGACTTTATAGCCTTTAGACGTGAATTCATTGGCGTCGCCATTAGAAATGAGCGAAAAGGACACATGATACTTCGCCATAGACGTAAGAATCATGTCTTTACTTTTTTCATACGTGACTTTGTTGATTTTGCCGATATGGGCATGGGCATCGATGATCATTGGGATTCCCTCGAGGCGTTGACCTTGTTATTGTTTTTGGCGATTAAATCGATTAAATCATTGCGGGAGATGAGCGTAACGGCGGTGCCGACGGCTAAATCGTGCGCTGTCTTCGTGAATTCGCCGTTGGTGATGATGAGGCCTTTATCGGCATCATGAAGGAAGCAGGCTTTGACGACGTCGTCGATCGTGTCAGCGCCGATTGGTTTTTCCTGCCGGAAGACGAGAACGACGGTCTTCGGGACGCGGGCATTGCCTTCGAGCAGGAAGTTGATGTTCGGGTCGTGCAGGAACTTCGTCGTTTTCACGTCGTAAATGGCTTCTAGGGCGTCTTGGCACCAATCTTGGAATTGTTGCCCGCTCATCGTATCAATCTCAGTCAGCGTGAATTCATTGAAGTTTTGGATCTTGGTCATTTTTAGCATGGCTTCACGTATTGAGGCACACTCTTCATAAACGGTCCGGTTTTCGGCGATATGGTTAATGTTTTCAAGCGTGCGGACTTGCTCGAGGCGGCGACTGGTGATATTTTTGCTAAAAACGACGAGCCGGTCGTGGTTTACGGTGAAACGGTAATGCCGCCAAACAGCGCGGTGGCCTTCGGCGTCACTTTTTTCGAGGCGTTTCATGATAAATTCAAGTTCGGGATATTCGAAAATAACGGCCTGCGGAAAGCCTTTTTTAATTTTTATGGTCACGAAGAAACCGCTATAGGCTCGGTATATCTTATTAAAGCGTTTTTCATATCCGCGTGTGCCTAAAATCCTAAGCAGCATGCGGTCATTGATGAAATGGCGGTGGTTAACGAAATAACGCATGATATCGCCGGCGACGTGCCAGCCGCTTCCATCGAGGAAATGGTTCGCATCATAAAAGGGCGCCAAATCGGGGAGGGCGCTGATGGATTGGACAAAGGCTTTTTTATCGGGTTGATGGCGGTTTTTATAGACTTTAAGAAATGCCAAAATGGTGTTATTGACTAAAGTGAGATTCCCGATATTCCGATGGATGTGAGTCAGCGTGAGAGGAACAATGCGTTTAAAACGTATTTTCTTTAAAGAAAGGTTGATATCGAATTTTCGTTCCAGTCGCGATAAAATCCGGTTGTAACGCTTATAGATGGTAAGATTTTTTTCTATGGCAAGTAGGCATACCAAAATACCGAGGGCAAGAACGCCGACGGCGATGACGATCATCCATTGGGTTACGTTATTTGGCATGACGTTACCTTGCTTGGCAAAGGGGCCAAACATTCCTTTATATTTTTATTT
>JAPLKQ010000176.1 GCA_026387995.1 Bacillota bacterium | reverse complement strand
AGTGTAGGAACCGATGGTATCAAGTTGTGCGATATCCGCGCTATTCCATTCGACAGTCATCTGCCGAATTGCGTCCAAATTGGTCTCTACGCTATAAGTCGTCGGCATCTGTTCATTGACCGCCATATTCAGTGTCAAATCAATTGAGTTCGTGCGTACGCGCTCGGCAACTTCAGTCACATTCGTTGTCGAAGTGCGGACTTTATTGAATACGGAAAAACTCGGCAAAACCTTTCCGGAATATGAGAAAAGGCATTGGTTTGCCCATGTATCGACGCCGTCGACAGTCACCAGCCCAGAAACGGTGGTGGCCCAACCTGCGCCTTCCACGGGAAGCCATGCAGGTTCCCAATAGAAGATTCCCAAACCAAGGTTATTTTGTCGTGAAGCCGTAACTCATCTCCGCGATGATGACAGGTTTCTTGAACTTGGTCGCCACGTTGTCAAGGTTGGCTTGAAGGGCCTCTAAACTTCTATGATAATACGGATAATAAGAAGCGCCGATGATGTCATAAGGTACGTTACGCGCTTCAATAGCGGTGAAGAAGTCGTTAAATTCATCTTTCGAACCGCCGTTGGCCAAGTGAATAACGGTATAAATCTTGCTATTTACGGCTTTGGCTCCCGCAATTCCGGCTTTTAATAAACGCGATAAATAATCATAACCCGGCGCTGGATCAGCCCAGTCGATTTTTCCTAAGGGCCACATCATGCCGCCATTGATTTCGTTCCCGATTTGTATGGCGTCAACGGTGATTCCGCTGGTTTTGAATTGGCTGAGAACTTCGGTCGTGAACGTTTGTACGGCAGTCACGAGTTCTTCAGCATCATAGGTCGCCCATTTACGCGGCATTGTTTGCGTATCGGGGTCGGCCCAGAAATCAGAGTAGTGGAGGTCAACCATGACATTCATGCCGGCGGCTTTTGCCCGCAAGGCCATTTCAATGGCACGGTCGGTATTGACGTCGCCGCCACCATAACCGCTGCCATATTTATCAAAGGGATTATTCCAGATGCGGACACGGAAAAAATTCACGCCTTGGTCGGCCATGATCTGGAAAACATCTTGCTCAACGCCCGCTTGGTTATAATAGACGCCGCCGCTTTCCTCGACTTTCAAAATCATCGAGGCATCGACGCCCATAGCAAAGTCGCTTCTTAAGCCGTCAATTTTATTGACGATGATTGAATTGTAATCATACGATTCTGGATTGGTTCCTTCGCCTAAGATTGGCGTTGGGTTTACATCAGCATAAGTAAATTGAACCCCTGTGGTTTTACCACAGCTGATTAACGTGGTGGAAAGTAAGGCGCCAAGGACCAACCAAACGGTTTTTCTCATATCTCGAAATCCTCAAAACCCGTTTGACTTTCTCGACGTTCAAACTCTAACGGCGACATCCCAAATTGCTTTTTGAATTCGGTGCTGAAGTGAAGTTGGTTGTCATAACCGACCATTTTGCCGACATCTTTGATTTTGTATTTTCCGGTTTTCAGGAGCAAACAGGCTTTATCCATGCGGAAATTCGTGAGATAGCGCTTTGGCGATAAGCCGCTTAATTCCGAGAACACATTCGCTAAGTAGTTCGGCGTCACGCCCATGGAATTGGCGATATCGTCGACGGTAATCGCAAATTGATAGTTGTTGGCGATAAATTCGCGGCCGCCTTTGACAATCCGTTCTTTGGCTGAGACTGGTTGGTCGGTTGATTTCGGAGAAAGAGAAATCAATAGATCAAACATTTCATAGGCCAGGCCTAAGCATTTTAGGTCTAAGAAGCCAATCTCCTGGTAACGGTCGTAAATACCGTCAAAAAGCGTTTTAACAATAAAATCGTTACGGTCATGAACAATCGGGTTATTCATGTTGATGCCGCATTCCTCAAGGAACTTTTTGGCGTTGCTGCCGTCAAATCCTAGCCATTCATAGGTCCAGGGATCTTGTGGGTCCGGGTAATACGTGGGACGTTCACCGGGTGGTATGTAGAAGATATTCCCTTTGTGGAGGTGATATTTCTTTCCCGCTAACTCGAAGTTGCCTTCGCCGGCAATCACGTAATGGAAGAGGTGGTAGCTTTTCACCGTAAAAGTAAATGACTTTTCAGGGATGCATTTCTCCCGGCCACATTCACGGAGATTGAGCTCAATGTACTGGTCAGCATGAGTAAGGACTGAATTCATAATGTTTTCTCCTTTTTAATACTCTATTTAATTTTTATATACGCTACTTATATTATAGACGGCATTAGTGTGTTTTCAACATAATTGTAAGGGTTTACATTAGTTAGTTACATATTTTGACGGCATATTTGTATGTTTTTCGTATTTTTGTGAGATTCTTGCATATTTTAGACGGTGTTGAAGAAACCTCCAGAAACGCTTTTCTAATCGCTTGAGGTTAAACCCCATAAAAAAGAAAAAGCGGTGCCTGAGGACCGCTTCATAGAAAACTTCTTTAGAAAAAGAAATATCAGTAAAAAATGTTACTTTTGGCGTGTTTTAAAAGTGAGACGGATGAATTTATGGAAAGGCGTCCGCGGCTTCAATAAATATTTATCGACAGCGAACGGGACGTATTCCGGTTCCAGGCAGACAGCCTGGTATTTGACCTCTTCCTTGCCGCTCGATAATAGCTTCCCCGAATAGTAGTTATCGGAGTAGACATTCAGGCAGGGGTAATCGGTATGGATTTTCATTTCACGGCCGGACTTTTCGTCATAAAGGATGGCAAAGGGTTTTTTGTTTTTCGTTTCCTCGCGGACATACCCGTGATAATAACCGCGCCAAGTATGGTCTTGGAGGAAGGAGTTGTTAATGGCTTTCCCAATCTTTTTTGGGGTGCGGAAATCGAGCGTCCGATTAAGCGGAATGATGGCATAGCCGATCATTTGCTCATTCATCGAGATATAGTTATGGGCATCGATTTCTAACGTATGGTTCAAGATGGTGTCTTTGGCCTCGCCGGAAAGATTGAAGTAGCAGTGGTTCGTGATGTTGACCGGCGTGGTGGCATCCGTGATGGCATCGTAATTAATCAGAATTTCATTGCTGTACCGATAGATGGTGTAAATAACGATAAACCGTAGCTTGCCGGGGAAGCCGTTTTCGCCGTCCGGGCTGACATAACTGAAAATAAGCTTCGTCAAAAGCCGGAAATACCGAATCCGAAGCTTAAAGTTTTTGGTGTGGAAACCGTTCGAACTGGCGTGGAGATTGTTATCGCCGTCATTGGCTTCGAGCGTGCAGGTCTTTTTGCCGATTTGAAATTTAGCGCCGCCGATGCGTCCGCAGGTTCGGCCGATGGTCTTGCCATAATATTGATTCGTGACCAGAAATTCCGCAGGGTCCGCGTACTGCAAAACGACATTCTCGGATTTACCTTCCCTGTCAGGAACGGAAATCGAATAGATGGAAGCGCCTAACGTGAAAAACTTTCGGCATCGACGATTTCGACTTTGGTATGGGGATGCAAGTTCATGATTTTAACCTTAGCAAAATACTAACACAATTTTTGAAAAGAAAACAAAAAAAAGACCATTTTTGACGATGGTCCTTTTTAAATAATCATGCGCTTATAACAATTCTTTAATGTCTTTGGCAAATTCTTCGGGTTTGACCGGAGGAGCAAACCGTTTGACGATTTCGCCGTCGCGGTTCACTAAGAACTTGGTGAAGTTCCAGCTGATCCGTGCGCCCGTATCGCCTTTTTTGGCTTTCTTCAGGAAGGTATAAAGCGGATCGGCTTCTTTCCCGTTGACTTTGATCTTCGCGAACTGTGAGAAAGTGGTGTGATACTTCAGTTGGCAGAAACTCGTGATTTCGGCGATCGTGCCAGGGGCTTGACCGGCAAACTGGTTGCAGGGGAAGTCGAGGATTTCAAATCCTTGCGCGTGGTAGTCTTCATAGAGTTTTTGTAATCCGGCGTACTGAGGCGTAAAGCCGCAGCCGGTGGCCGTATTGACGATCAGAAGGACTTTCCCGCGATATTGCTCTAGGCTGACTAAGTTGCCTTTAGCATCTTTAACGTTAAATTCATAAATAGACATAATCTCATCTCCTAGCTTCATTTTAGGTCGCGTCATTTTTAAACGCAAAGAAAATGCTTGAGAACGCTCATAGCTCACAATATCGATTTCATAAAAGTCCCATTGTTCTTACGTTTTATTATAGTCACACTCGAGTGCTAATCGTTTCACTTGATTATCCAAAAAATGAATGCATAATAATCTCGGAAATGAGGTGGTCCGTTATGATGTTTTGGTTCTTTCCTCTGGGTATTCTCGGCGTGCTACTGATGATCGCGATGATCATCGGTGGCGCTGCCGTGTATTTCATCCCGACGTTTATCGCTTTAGCCCGCCGTCAAAGAAATCTTTTATCGATTTTTCTCCTTAACCTTTGCCTAGGCTGGTCGGTGGTCGGCTGGGTCATCGCTCTCGTTTGGGCGGTCAAAGTCGATTAGGCACTCGCTTATTCATAACGAAAACGGCCATCGCGGCCGTTTTTTTGTTTCCATTGACGCTAGTTAATCCTGCACGGCATAGTAGATTTCGATAAAGTCGTTCAACGAGAATAAGCGGGGGACCGGATAAAGCGGGACGCCTTCTTTTTGGGCCCGTTTCGCAAGTAAAGGAATATCTTTCGCGTGGATGACATTGCTGAACTTCGGCGGAATTCCCATTTTCTTATTCATGTCTTTAATCCAGGCAATGAACGCCAAAGCTTTATCATGATTTGAAGCCTTGAAGCTGGTCAGGTGGATGGCGTCGGCTAATTCAGCCAAACGGCGGTCCGCTTTTTTTCCGAATTTTTCAAGCACATAAGGAAGAATCACGGCATTGGCTAAACCATGGGGCACGCCATACATGCCGCCTAAGGTATGGGCGACGGCGTGGACATAACCGACATAGGCCCGGGTAAAAGCTACCCCGGCGTCATAGGCCGCGATTTGCATGGCTTCG
>JAPLKQ010000172.1 GCA_026387995.1 Bacillota bacterium | reverse complement strand
GCGGGCGTGTTCCTTAATATAGAGGCTATTTCTAAAGCCATTAAAAAGAGCGACTTCATCGCTTTGAATATTATTTCGTATACCAAACAGCTTATTCCTCTATTAGAAGAAGCCCATAAACCGATATGGGTAGACTTACATGACTATCAACCCGAGAATCCTTACTATGATGACTTCATCAATGTCGCTGAAGCCTTATTCATCAGTTCAGATCGTCTACCCGATTACGCTGAAGTCATGATCGAGTTTATTAAACGCGGAAAGAAACTGGTCGTCTGTACCCACGGTGATAAAGGCGCGACAGCGCTGGATAGTGACCTTCATTGGCATGACTGCCAAGCCTTGCCTTATCCTTATATCGATGGCAATGGAGCAGGAGATAACTTCTTCTCCGGATTCCTTTACGGTTATTTCAAAGGTTACGACATCGATAAGTGCATGCAGTATGCGACCATTGTCGCCGGATTATGCATTTCATCGAGCTTTATCGTGAACCCGAATTTGACTTCGGATTTAGTCGAAAAAGAATATAAACGCTTCTACGGTAAGTAAAATAGACTTTACGACACTTGTTGTCATTTGACATAATTTTTTCTCGTGCGTTTAATTAAATCACGGAGGAAGATAAAATGAAAAGAAAAATTCTGATACTTTCAGTGATGCTCTTATCTATGTTTAGAACCGGATTCTATGCCGCTCAAGCTGAAGAACTTGCCTATCCATTTGATTCCATCCATCTCATTGAGGCTGAGCACTTCCAAGTGACGGTGCCTGCCAACCTATCAACGGAATCGCTCTTGCACACGAGTGTGGCCAGCGGCGACGTCCTCAACATCTATATGGGAACGATTGAACTCTGGGCCGATGAAGTCGCCGCCAGTACAACGACCTCCATGATTGTCGTTACCAATGCCCTCGGTGTGGACTTACATCGTTTTGTCGTGAATGACTACGCTTTTCAAGAAGGCGTATCCAAGACTTGGGGATTCGCTTCCCATATCTTGATTGATCCTGAAGTCGGGGTTGTCAAAGATCTCGATATCTTGGCCGCCGGTCTCCATGAATTTATCATCACTCATGATTTAGCCTTAGATACTTGGTCCTTTGAAGACGATAAGGATTGCGTCATGCCAGCGATGACGGGCACATTCGCCAGCGAAACAGGCCTTGATATCATTATTGCTGCCTATGTTGAAGTAACACCATCTTCCGTGAGCGAAGCCCGGCGCGATAACACACTTTCCTGGTTTGATATGATCTTCACGTTTGGTTTGTTCTCATGCGGTGGAACCGCCAGTTCTTCCGTCAGCAACAGTTCCACGAGCGTTCCAACATCCGAAGTCCTTGTCGCGTTAAATAATGAAGAATTGACCGAAGCTTTATCGACGGCGATTAAGGAAGTATTCGTCAGTTAATTACTGCGTGACTTAATGCAAAATATCCGTTCCGAAAAGTAGCTGACCGGCTACAATATCATTTTTCTTTGACGACTATAAGTCCGCCATTGACCAATGAAAAAATGACATAAGTAACTGATGGACATCATTGGAAGGAGAGAACCATATGCCTTGGAATAAACGCGATTACCCGGTTTCCATGAAAAACTTAAAGCCACGCGTGAGAGAAAAAGCTATCGAGATTGCTAATGCTCTATTAGAAGAGGGCAATGAAGAAGGCAAG
>JAPLKQ010000088.1 GCA_026387995.1 Bacillota bacterium | reverse complement strand
ACCCAGTCAATAATCGAACCGACACAGGCGTCGACGGTCTCCACCGCTTTAATGACGGCGGGTTCTACGGCCGTATGACCAACCATATCGCAATTTGCAAAATTGACGATCACGACATCAAGGTCTTTTTTGTCTAATTCCTTAATCAAAGCATCCCGAACTTCAAAAGCCGACATTTCTGGTTTGAGATCATAAGTCGCGACTTTCGGAGAATTGATCAAAACACGTCGTGAACCCTTAAGTTGAGGCATCTCGACGCCATCATAGTTGATCGTGCCGTCAAAGAAGAAAGTGACGTGAGCGTATTTTTCGGTTTCAGCAATGCGTAATTGCGTATAGCCATGATCCGCAAGATAGACTCCTAAAACGTTGGCTAAGCTTGGCAAATGAAAGGCGATTTCGCCTTTGACGGAGTCCGCATATTTCATAGTGCAAACAAAGAAAATATTGTGGAGAATATGTGCAGGCACAAAACTCTTAAAGGCGGGTGATCCATCGGCTTTTAGCAGAGGTTTTTCATAAAAATGCGGGTTGGTAAAGATGGTTGCAATCTCGATGGCGCGGTCAGGACGGAAGTTCATAAATATAATAGCGTCATTGTCATTGATTCGGCCATCACAATTTGCGTTAAAGTGCGGGAGAACAAATTCGTCGCTCGGGTCTTTTCCGGTTGCTGGTAATGTTTGATACTGTTCTTTGAAGTATTGTTTGAAGTCAGTATAACTTGGGCCATCATGATCCACCATTACACGATAGGCGACATTAACGCGATCAAGATTTTTGTCACGGTCCATACCCCAGTAACGGCCACCGATATCGGCAATATGACCGAAGTGAAGTTCATCCATTAGGTTCTGAATCGTTTGAATGTAAGAGGCACCTTCTTGCGGATCTACGTCACGACCATCCATAAAAGCATGAACGAAAATGTCGTCCATACCTTCTTTTTTAGCAAGGCGAATGGCTGCTAAAATATGATTGAGATGACTGTGAACGCCACCATCGCTCACCAGACCAAATAAGTGAAGTTTTGATTTATTCTTTTTGGCGAATTTTATCGCGTTCAAATAGTGTTCATTCGAATAAAAACTGCCATCGCGTATCGCGCGATTCAAGAGTGTTAGCGATTGATAGACGATTCGGCCAGCGCCCATATTCAAGTGGCCAACTTCGGAGTTGCCCATTTGTCCTTCAGGAAGGCCAACGGCTTCCCCAGATGCTTCTATTTGAGTGTAGGGATGGTTTGCAAAAAACGCGTCGAGATTTGGCTTTTTGGCCATGGCAACGGCATTGCCGTGTTTCTGAGCGCGGATGCCATAACCGTCCATGATGCATAAGATGATAGGTTTCTTCATATTAAAGACCTCTATTCCGTGTCTCATTATACTAATTAATATAATTAATTAAAAGCAAATTGACTATGCCATGACGTCTTTGCTTTTCATCTTGGCGGCCTTCGAAACCCAACGCCAGATGAAAACATTAATCCAATAATTATAACCCAGGACATCAGCATTATAGATGGCAACGGCCTTACGGTAGTCTTTATCTACCTCCGTCAATGGTTTTTTTAATTTAATGAACTCAGCATTCGCGGCTAAACGTTTATCCTGCTCTCCGTAATAAAGAACCGCTTGCGTAGCTTTTAAAAGATAGGAACGGATGGTCGTGCGTTCAGTACCCGTGACTTCTTTTAAACGCTCATCAAAATGAGGCGCAAGTTCATCTTCAAATTCCGCAGGAAGCGCAACTTTGTATTTTTTGAAAAGTTTTCCGACAAGGCGAAGCACATCGTACTTCTGAGCCAAAAGCACATCGACAGCATTAAGTTGTTGCTCAATGCGTTTCAAAAAACGCTTCATCAAACGAAGGTAAACATGGACAGAAATGAAATATAAAAAGGCCATTGAGCCTACGATAATTGATGCGATGATCCATGGATTCATAGATGTGTCTCTCCTGAAGATAATGGAAGCAAAGCTTCCTTCAAGTGTATTGAATTATAGCATAGTTGAAATAATTGTGAATGTTCGATATTTGTGAAATGACCCAAAAATGAAAAGCGCATAGCATTTGCGGCACATTTTTAGAAATATAGCCAAAATCCGCTTCTTTTTTAAATCCATCGAAGATTTGACAGCATATTAGCTTAATGATAAAATTTACATTTGAGGTGACACACCATGCCCAACAAACCTATCGTAGCCATCATGTATGATTTTGACAAAACGTTATGTAGCGAAGATATGCAGAACTATAGTTTTATTCCTGCTCTTGGAATGACGCCACAAGAGTTCTGGCATTTGACGACGGTCTTTTCAGAAAAGGAAAATGTCGAGAAAATTTTATCATACATGTATATGATGGTCACCGAAGCTAAGAAAAAAGGCATTAAACTCACTAAAGAATATTTGAACAACTTGGGAAAGGCTATCAAATATTTTGACGGCGTCACCACTTGGTTCAGTCGAATTAATGCATATGGCGAATCCTTGGGTCTCACCGTTGAGCACTACTTGGTTTCCTCCGGCACGAAAGAAATCATCGACGGTTGCTCGATTGCTAAAGAGTTTAAAGCTATTTATGGCTGTGAATTTCTTTTCGATGAAACAAGCGGAGAACCCATTTGGCCAAAGTACGCGATCAACTACACCATGAAAACCCAATTTTTCTTCCGTATTTCAAAAGGAACAATTGACGTTACGGACGATACTACCGTGAACTTAAAGACGCATACTCGCCGTATTCCCTACCGGAATATTATATATATCGGAGACGGAATGACGGATATCCCTTGCATGATTCTAGTCAAAGAAAACGGTGGCAAATCCATTGCCGTTTATCAAAAGGGACAGAAGGACCGCGTCATTTCGTTGTTCGACGATGGCCGTGTCAATTACATCTGCCGCGCCGACTACCGATCCGGCAGTGAACTGGAAAAAATCGCCAAACTCATTATTGAAGGTATTAGCGTTACCGAACAACTGATTGCGAAAGAAACTGAATTGGTCAATAAGTAACCAAAATCATATCGACGAAAAAGTAGAATTCTGTTCTACTTTTTTTGTAAGCATTGAATAATGAAAACGCAAATGCTATCATCATTTTGTCAGTGAAAGGGTATTGAAATGAACATTGCAATTATCCTAGCAGCCGGGAATAGCACACGATTAAAGGGGAAGTCTCCGAAGCAATTATTAAACCTAGGCGGAAAACCCGTCTCCTTTTATTCGCTCGACGTTTTTCAGCAACATCCAAGCGTTGACTCTATTGTCGTGGTTACGAAACCAGAGCTATTTAGTGCTTTTTCAAAACTTGTGAAAAAGTACCATCTAAGTAAAGTCTCCGCCATTATTGCCGGAGGCGCCTCACGCCAGGTTTCCGTTTTCAATGCTCTCGCTTTTCTTGATCCTAGCGTCCATCATTCGGACATCGTCCTCATTCACGATGCTGCGCGTCCATTTATCACAAAACAGATTATCGAGGATAATATTCGCGTCGCGAAGAAAAAAGCGGCAGTCGAAACCGCCATTTCCTGCGCTGACACCATCTCGGTAAGTAAAAATGGCAAGACCATTTCAAACGTACTTGACCGCCGTGAGTTATTTCATGCTCAAACGCCGCAGTCTTTTGCCTTTGGACTTATATTGAAAGCCCATCAAAAAGCGCTTTTAGAGAATTGGGATAATATCACAGATGATGCCCAACTTGTCTTACGCTTTGGGCATGAAGTAGCGCTCGTTGAAGGGACTAAGGTCAATTTTAAAATTACGACCCGTGAAGATTTCGATTTAGCGAAGCAAATCGTATTAAAAAGGAATAAACACTAAGACTATGGCTGACACAAAATTATACCAATTAAATGAAACCGTTATTGGAACCATAACGAAAATCGCGCCGTATGGTGCTTTTATGAGTTTTCCGAATGGTCAAAATGGTTTGGTCCACATTTCGGAAATATCGAAGAAGTTCGTCCGAAACGTTGATTCGATATTAGCTGTCGGCCAAAAATTACAAGTGAAAATCATCGATATTGATCCTACGAACAATTATTTGCGGCTGTCACTGAAAAAAATCGAAATCCCTGCCATTCCAAAAGCCAGTACATCCAAGAAGAAACGCGTGCAAATTCCTATTGCCGATATTGATTTTTCTCTCTTAGAGAAAAAACTTCCCGAATGGATCAATGAAACATTGAAAAAGGAGAACAAATAACATGATTAAACTGTCCCTTCAAAACGCCATCAAGACGATTCCGCTTAATGATTATGCCCAAAAGGTCAAAAACATTGACGAGGCCATTAAGAAAAAAACCGGTGAAGGCAATGATTATTTGGGCTGGACTACTTGGCCCAAAGATTATGACCATGAAGAACTGAAACGGATTATCGAAGGTGCTAAATATGTCCGTGAAAACTTCGATATTCTCGTCGTGTGCGGTATCGGGGGTTCCTATTTAGGCGCTCGGGCTGCGATTGAGGCCATCAATGGTCTTTACCCCAGCGATAAACTCGAAATCATCTATTTCGGGCAAACCTTCTCGCCGAACTATATTTCACAAGTCATGGACTACTTGAAGGGCAAGCGCTTTGCCATCAACGTCATTTCTAAATCCGGAACCACGACGGAGACCTCGATTGCCTTCCGTCTTGTGAAAGATTTACTCGAGAAACAAATCGGCAAGGAAGCTAGTAAAAAAGCCATTTTTGCTACTACCGATAAAGCGCGTGGCGCCTTAAAAACGCTTGCGAATTGCGAAGGATATCCGACTTTTGTACTTCCCGATGATATTGGCGGACGTTACTCCGTTTTGACCGCTGTCGGCCTCTTCCCGATGGCTTGCGCGGGCATCGACGTCGAAGCCGTTCTTTTGGGCGCTAGGCAGGCCATGGAAGAATATAGCAATCCCAACGTTTTGACGAACGCATGCTATCAATATGCGGTCGCCCGGGATTATTTCTACCACAATGACAAATCCGTCGAACTCTTTGTCTCCTATGAACCGTCACTCACCCAGATCGGCGAATGGCTAAAACAATTATTTGGCGAATCAGAAGGCAAAAACCATTTAGGCCTATTACCGGCCAGCGTCACGTTCTCGACCGATCTCCACAGCATGGGCCAATTTGTCCAAGATGGT
>JAPLKQ010000090.1 GCA_026387995.1 Bacillota bacterium | reverse complement strand
GGTGCACGATACTCAGGAACCTGAGATGGTAGCGGAGGAAGTCTTTATGATTTTATGCGTCGACATGGGCAATACCGACATCACGGTCGGCATCTACGCGGACGATAGGTTAATCACCACCTTCCGTACGGCGACAGACAAGAAGAAAAGTTGCGATGAATACGAACGCTTATTAAGCGATTTCGTGGTTAATAAAAAATTACTGCAGGAGAATTTTACGGGGGCGATCCTATGTAGCGTCGTCCCGTCTTTGACGTTCACGGTGAAAAAAGCGATTACTGCCGCTTTTGAGGTGGAACCCCTCATCGTCGGCAAGGGCGTCAAGAGCGGCTTGCCCATCCGTACCGATAACCCCAGCGAAGTCGGCGCTGACCTTGTTTCCGATTCGGTCGGGGGCATCGTCAGTTATGGATTTCCGCTATTGATTGCCGACCTTGGCACGGCCACGAAGTTAATGGTCATCGATAAAACCGGGGCTTTTGTGGGCTGCGTCATCACGCCGGGCTTAAAACTGAGCGTCCTTGCCCTCGTCGGGGCTTCGGCGCAACTCCCGGATATCTCCCTCGAGAGACCGAAGAAGATCATCGGGAAAAACACCTCCGACTCGATGAATAGCGGCGCCATCTACGGTACCGCGGAAATGATTAAAGGCTTAGCCGCGGAGATGGAAAAAGAACTGGGCTATCCGTGTAAACGCGTGCTCACCGGTGGCTTCAGTTCCTTCGTTAAAGACATGCTCGAAGACTTCACGTTCAATCCGAATTTGATTCTCGAAGGCTTGCTTGCCATTTATCAAAAAAATGAGGTAAAGAAAGATGAAAAATAAAAATATCCGTCAAATGACCATCATCGCCATGTTCATCGCCATCATGGCCGTCATGACGTTCGTCCCGCAGATCGGCTTTATCTCGATCACGCCTGTCATTGCCTTTACGCTTTTGCACATACCGGTTCTTGTTGGTGCTTATTTGTTCGGTTGGAAGTACGGCGCGATCCTGGGCCTGGCCTTTGGGCTTTTGTCCTTCTTCCGTGCCCTTGTCTGGCCGGTCGGCGTCTTGGACCCGTTCTTCGTGAACCCGCTCATTTCCGTCCTGCCGCGCCTTTTATTCGGGCTTCTGGCTGGGCTGACCTTCGACTTCATTAAAAAACTAGGCAAAAAACCCCTCAGAGGCATTTTTCTTGCCCTCAGCAGTTTTGTCCTGACTTTGTTCCATAGCACCGTCGTGCTCTTGATGCTGGGCCTTTTTAACGGCGCGGCCGTCATCACCATCGCGGCGTTCAGCAGTTTCGCCAGTTATTGGCTCTTGATGGGGACCATCATCATCACCAACGGTTTAAGCGAAGCCGTGGTGGCCGCAATCATCGTCCCGACCCTCGTCTTTGCCTTAAAGAAGGCAGTGCCCAATCTAAATACTGAAAAAGTATCCTAAGAAGCGTAAAATGAGACAATGAGGATTTAAATATGGAAATCGATTACAAAAAAATCACGCAGCTCAATCAAGAGAAAGCCGTGGCTTCGCTTGCGGAATGGGTGCATATCGATTCCGTTTATGACGAAAAAACGATTGCC
>JAPLKQ010000009.1 GCA_026387995.1 Bacillota bacterium | reverse complement strand
TGTAATTTACGCTGCTCCTGGTGCCAAAACTGGGAAATCTCGCAAAGCCCTAAACCCACCAACCCAATCATCGGCGAAGACATGACGCCGGAAGAACACGTGAAGCTCGCCCTTGAGAATAAATGCCCCTCGATTGCCTATACCTATTCTGAACCCACCATATTCCTAGAATATGCCTTAGATACGATGAAGCTCGCACGTGCTAAGGGTCTAAAAAACGTCTGGGTCACCAACGGTTATATGACCAAAGAAACATTAGACGTTATCATCCCGTATCTCGATGCCGCGAACGTGGATTATAAAGGACCCGATGATGCCGTTTATGGAGTCTATTGCGGCGCTAAAGCCAAACCGGTCATGGACAGCATTAAAATGATGGTCGATGCGGGCGTCCACGTCGAAATCACGACCTTAGTCGTCCCCGGCGTGAATGACAAACCCGAACAACTGAAGCAAGTGGCCGAAGCCATCTTCAATACCGTGGGTGGCAATATCCCTTGGCATATTTCCCGTTTCTTTCCTGCCTGGCTGATGACGGATACGCCGATCACGCCGCTTAAGATATTACAAATCGCTAAAGACATCGGCACCAAAGCCGGTATCAAATATATCCATCTTGGAAATGTCTAATAAGGAGATGAATGTTATGCCATTACTCGGTGCTTTTATCGTTCCCCATCCCCCACTCATCGTTCCCGAAGTCGGACGAGGTCAGGAACGCAAAATCCAAAAGACGATTGATGCTTATAACGAAGTGGCTCGGCGTATTGCCGAACTCAAACCGGAAACCTTGATCGTCATCTCGCCCCACTCGGTGTCTTATGCCGATTATTTTCATATCGCTTCCGGAAACAAAGCCGAAGGCTCGTTCACCGATTTTGAAGTGCCTGAAGTTAAGATGAGCGTCGATTATGATGAGGCGCTGGTCACTTCTATTTCTGATATTGCCGGACGGGAAGGCATACCCGCCGGAACGTTAGGAACCAAAAGCAAACGGCTCGACCATGGCGTCATGGTTCCCCTCTATTTCATCAACCGTCAATATAAAGACTATATAGTGGTTCAAATATCTTTATCCGGATTATCGCCTTTAGTGCACTACCGTCTCGGTAAATGTATTGTCGAGGCCATCGAAAAAAGCGGCAAGAAAACAGTGATTGTGGCTAGTGGCGATATGTCTCATAAACTCAAAGTGGATGGCCCTTATGGCTTATCCAAAGACGGCGCCGTCTTTGATAAACAAGCGACTGACGCTATGGCTCAGGGCGACTTCTTGAAGTTACTTAGTTTTGAAGAAGATTTCTGTGAGTCGGCCGCCGAATGTGGCCTTCGCTCTTTCCAGATCATGAGCGGCGCTTTTGACGGTAAATCCGTGAAGTCGGAATTACTTTCTTATGAAGGCCCGTTTGGCGTGGGCTACGCCGTCGCCGCGTTCAGCATTACCGGAACTGACGAGAGTCGTCATTTCGATATTATTTTTGAGAAGCAGGAAGTCCTTCGTTTAGAAAAGGTTAAAGCTAAAGAAGACGCCTATGTCCGTTTGGCCCGTCAGTCGCTCGAAAATTTCGTTAAAACCGGTAAACGTTTAGCGATGCCAAGTGGTCTCCCCGATGAGATGATGAAAGAGCAAGCCGGCGTATTCGTTTCTCTTAAAATGAATGGAAGATTACGAGGCTGCATCGGCACGATTTCGTCCACCACGTCGAGTATTGCCGCGGAGATTATCCAAAACGCCGTCAGTGCCGGGCGGGAAGATCCACGCTTTGATCCTGTCGAAGA
>JAPLKQ010000190.1 GCA_026387995.1 Bacillota bacterium | reverse complement strand
ACTGCTCGATCCGATCAAAGACGATGCGGATGACGAGGAGTCTATGACGCTGCTGCTACTGGAGGGTCTCGCATCACAACCGGTGACGAGCGCCCCAAGGAGCAATAGGACAATGATGGAGTGACTTTTTCTCATGCAATTACCTTTTCCTTATGATGTGCTACGACAGCGCGTTTATTTTACCATAGTAAAAGCGAAAGCGTAAACAAATATTGTAAAGAACTTTTCGGGTCCATTATATAAACGAAAATGCCCTCCCCTTTTGCTGGTTATTTCGCATGTTTTTTTGTTCGGGTATTTCGAGGCGGCTTCCCCCAAGACACACAGTGTCCTAGAAAGCCGGCGGGGACTTTTGATAAAGCGTCCTTTTCTTTTTCATTACTTGAAAGCGCTTTTGGGGGTGCCGCCATTGGCTTTATTCGATAGCAATTATTAAAATCGTCTTTTCTAAAAGTGAAATTGGTTGCGGATACAATACTTTAGTATTACACTTAAAAGCGTTGATTTAGGGAGTAACAGTTTATGAACATCAGAAATATTGCCATTATCGCCCACGTTGACCACGGCAAGACTACGCTTGTCGATCAACTTTTGAAGTCCTCCGGAACCTTCCGCGCCAATGAGGAAACGACCGAACGGATGATGGACAGCAATGCCATCGAAAAGGAACGCGGGATTACCATATTAGCGAAGAACACGGCCATCAATTACAAGGATTTCCGTATCAATATTTTAGACACCCCTGGGCACGCCGATTTCGGCGGCGAAGTCGAACGCATCATGCACATGGTCGACGGCTGCCTCCTTTTAGTCGATGCCTTTGAAGGCACGATGCCACAGACGAGGTTCGTTCTTAAGAAGGCCCTCGAAGCCGGCGTCAAACCGATCGTCGTCATCAATAAAATCGACCGTCCGAACGCCAATCCGGAACAATGCATCGACGAAGTGCTCGAGCTCTTTTTGGAACTCGGCGCTCCCGATGAATTCCTTGATTTTAAGGTCGTTTACACCTCCGCGCTCCGCGGCACTTCTTCGCTCAACAGCAACCCGGCCAGCCAACTACCCGGCATGACCCCGTTATTTGAAACCATCATCAACGAAATACCCGCACCGGATGTCGATCCGGAAGGCCCGTTACAATTCCAACCGGCCTTACTTGACTATAACGACTTCGTCGGCCGTATTGGCATCGGCGTCATCAAGAGCGGCAAAATGCATATCAACGATATGGTGGCCTGCTCGCGCCTCGACGGCTCGGTCAAGAACTTCCGTATCCAAAAACTCTATGGTTACTTAGGCTTAAAGAGAACCGAAATCGAAGAAGCCAGCGCCGGATCGATCGTCGCCATTGCCGGGCTTACCGACCTCAACGTCGGCGAAACCATCTGCGCGATGAATGACATCCGCCCGTTACCGCTCCTCCACATCGATGAGCCCACCTTACAAATGACCTTCGGAGCCAATACTTCTCCCTTTGCCGGCCAAGACGGAAAACTCCTGACTGCCCGCAAAATCGAAGAACGTCTCTACCGCGAAGTCCAACGCGACGTCTCGCTCCGTTTCGAACGCGTCCCGAACACCGAGTCCTGGATCGTCAGTGGCCGTGGCGAACTCCACCTTTCTATTCTCATAGAGAATATGAGCCGCGAAGGCTATGAGCTCCAAGTCAGCAAACCGGAAGTCATCATCAAAGTCATCGACGGCGTCAAATGCGAACCGTACGAAGACGTCCAAATCGATATCCCGAACGACTATCTCGGCATCGTCATGGAATCCCTGGGCGGCCGCGGCGGCTCCCTCGACAACATGATGCCCGGCGAGTCCACCGTTCGTTTGAACTACACCATCCCATCCCGCGGTTTATTAGGCTTCATGACCAACTTCCTCACGATGACCAAAGGCTATGGCATCATCAACCATACCTATAAAGAATACCGTCCCGCCATCAGCACCGCCGTAGGCGAACGCCACATCGGCGTGCTCGTCGCCACCGATACCGGCATGGCCACGCCCTACGCCATCGAACAACTCGAAGAACGCGGCGTGATGTTCATTACCCCAGGCACTGACGTCTATGAAGGCATGATCATCGGCGAAAGCCGTTACGACAAAGACCTCGCTATTAATATCGTCCGCGAGAAGGCGATGACCAACGTCCGTTCCTCTAACAAAGACTTCACCGTCGTCTTAAAAGCCCACCGTCGGATGTCGCTTGAGGCCTGCCTCGATTACATCAATTCCGATGAGCTCGTCGAAGTCACCCCGAACGCTTACCGCATGCGGAAAAAAATCCTCGGAACCTCCGAACGGAAGAAGTACGAAGGCCATAACAGAAATAAAGACAACGACTAGAAGTAAACTGAATATCTACTAAAAAACTCCTTATCTGCGCTAGACAAGGAGTTTTCTTTTTAAACAGCCTTCACGACGAAGTGATCGTCCTTCACGTCAACCGCATAGGTTTTCTTGGGGTCAATATCGCCGCTCACGATGCTTCTCGCCAGTAGCGTCTCCACCTCTTTTTGGATAAAGCGTTTGACGGGGCGAGCACCGTACTCATAGGAGAACGACGAGTCCATAATGTATTTCTTGCACGCCAGCGTGAACGTCACGTTGACGTATTGTTCTTTGAGGCGCGCTTGGAGCTGGCCAAGCAGTTTGTCGACGATCTTCAGCACCGTTTCTTTTCCGAGTGGCTTAAAGAAGACGATTTCGTCAATCCGGTTCAGAAATTCTGGCCGGAAGGTGGTCCTGAGGAGGGCCTCCACTTTCGCCCGCTCGTTATTGAGCAGGAATTCGCTACCCAGGTTACTGGTCATGATGATGACGGTATTCTTGAAGTCAACGACCCGTCCCTGCGAGTCGGTCAAACGGCCGTCGTCGAGGATTTGGAGCAAGAGGTTATAAACCTCTGGATGGGCTTTTTCGATTTCATCGAAAAGGACGATGGAATAAGGGGCTCTACGGACTTTTTCCGTCAGCTGCCCTCCTTCTTCATAGCCGACATAGCCAGGCGGAGCACCGATGAGGCGCGACACGGAAAACTTCTCCATATATTCGCTCATGTCGATGCGGATGATATGGTTCTCGGAATCGAATAAGGCTTCCGCTAAACTGCGTGCCACTTCGGTCTTGCCGACCCCGGTCGGGCCAAGGAACAGGAAACTGCCGATGGGGCGGTTCTGGTCTTTGATGCCGGCGCGTTGGCGGATGATGGCGTCGCTCACTAAAGTAATGGCCTCCTCTTGGCCGATGACGCGTTTCTCTAACGTGGCTTTTAAATTGAGGACTTTATCCCGGTCGCCTTTGATGATTTTGGAAATCGGGATATGGGTATTGCGGCTGATGATCTTGGCGACGTCTTCTTCGGTGACGATCTCCGAGAGGAGATGGTCGCCTTTTTCTTTCGTCTCAATTTCTTTCAATTTCTTTTCCAGTTCCGGTATTTTCTTATACTGGAGTTCGCTCGCGGTCTGATAGTCCCCGCGGTTAAATGCTTGCTCGAGCTGGAACTTGAATTCTTCGAGTTTTTTCTTCATCACTTTGGCATCGTTGATGACGGCTTTCTCGTCCTGCCATTTCTTGGTCAGTTCGGCTTCTTGTTTCTTTAAGCCATTCATTTCCTCGACCAGTTTGGTTAAACGGTTTTTACTGATGGCGTCGGTTTCTTTTTCAAGGGCTAACTTTTCAATCTCGAGTTGGCGGACCTTTCGCCCCACTTCATCGAGTTCGTTCGGCAGGCTCTCGATTTCCACGCGGGTGGCCGCGCAGGCTTCATCGATTAAGTCAATCGCTTTATCAGGCAAAAAACGGCTCGTCAAATAACGGTGCGACAAGGTGACGGCCGCCACGATGGCCCCGTCGGTGATGGTCACGCCGTGATGGGTTTCGTAACGTTCTTTGAGACCTCTTAAAATCGAGATGGAATCGGCGACCGACGGCTCATCGATGATGAGGGTCTGGAAACGGCGTTCCAACGCGCGATCTTTTTCAATGTATTGGCGGTATTCGTTTAAGGTCGTGGCCCCGATGCAGTCGATCTCGCCACGGGCCAGCATCGGCTTCAGCATGTTGGAGGCATCGAGGGCGCCATCGGCGCGTCCCGCCCCGACGATCAGGTGAATCTCGTCGATGAAAAGAATGATCTTGCCTTCACTTTCTTTAATCTTGTTTAAAACGGCTTTGAGGCGTTCCTCAAACTCGCCGCGGTACTTCGCCCCGGCGACGAGGGCCCCCATATCCAGTTCATAAATGGTCTTGCCTTTTAAGGTCCCCGGCACGTCGTCTTTGACGATGCGCATGGCTAAACCTTCAAGGATGGCGGTCTTTCCGACCCCCGGTTCCCCGAGCAAGATAACGTTATTCTTCGTCTTACGGGCTAAAATCTGGACGATTTTCCGGATTTCTTCGTCGCGCCCGATGACGGGATCGACTTTACCCTTACGGACTTCTTCGTTGATATCGCGGCCAAACTTGGCGAGGACGTTTTCATCCTTGCTGTAATCTTCTTGCATATCCATAGACATCCACTCCTTTTGGCACTCTCATAGTGTAAGTGCTAATTTCATTATAGGAGGTTCGAAAAGATTGTCAAGGCGGTTGATTAAAAAAGCTTGCCCGGTGAAGGACAAGCCTTTAAATAAGTTCGATGAATATTAACTTTATGCTTCGGGATTGGTCGTATACATCGTGCCGTTCAGATAATAGTAATTACCTTCATAAACGTCGAATCCCGGAGCATCGGCCGCGGGGTCGCGATAGGTGTCGCTGACAAAGAAGATGACCTTGGCGGTCGTATAGCCGGAGAGCACGAAACTGTACCAGCCGT
>JAPLKQ010000081.1:6120-6542 GCA_026387995.1 Bacillota bacterium | reverse complement strand
TGCCGCTCACTCCGATGGCCGATATTCGTACCCCACCAATGGGCACCAAATTACGGACTCAAGGGTATGTCACCGCGATTTATCCGGATGGCAACGGCTTCTTCATTCAGGAAGGCGATTATGGAGTCTTTATTTATTACGGAAATGGCGTTGCCATTGGCAATTACGTTTCTGTTACAGGCGTTACTTCTTCCTATGGCGGATTAATTGAGATTTCCCGTAAGTCTGCCCAAGACCCATTAATTGTCAAGGTTATTGCGAATCCGACTGCTCCGCTCCCCATTCCTCTTCCGGTTACCGAAGGCATGTGGGATGCTGTTACGCTTCTTAACAAAGATAGCGTCCTTATCCACATGGAAGGCCTTGTCTATGTCAGTGGTTCCATCGCTCCAGGCAACCACTCGGGTATTACCTTTACCCTT
>JAPLKQ010000081.1:0-6111 GCA_026387995.1 Bacillota bacterium | reverse complement strand
TACCCTTGGAACGACGACTGTGTTTTGTTATGACAACTATCACTCAGGATTGACCAACCAAGGCAATCTTAAAACGCTTATTGAGAGTCTTGTCGCAGGCGATACGCTTACTTATACTGGTTTACTTGCTTGGCATAGTGGACCACAGCTTGGCCCAATTGAAGCCTCAAACTTCACCGTTGTCCACGCTGCCGCCTAATCCGCTAGATAAGCTCCCGGCGACCCCGGGAGCTTTTCTTTTGCGCTCAGAATAAAATCAATAAGTTGATACCTTGAAAACGTGCGCGGGATATTGTACTATATACGAGCGCCAGACATGGACCGTTAGCTCAGCTGGTAGAGCAGCTGACTCTTAATCAGCGGGTCACAGGTTCAATCCCTGTACGGTTCACCAGTGCAAATTCATCCCCGGTTTCGGGGATTTTTTATTACTTCTGTAAACTTTGTTGTACAAAAACGCAAATGTCACTAAAATGAAACTAGAGGCAGCACCTATGAACACACCATCGGTTTCCAAATTACAAAAATTCGTTGTGGCGATCAAACGCCTGAAAAGCAAATTCGTGACCAGCGAGACGCTTTCCCGCGAAGTCGGCCTTTATCCCGAAAGCATCAATGAGACGCTTTCTTTCTTCGATCCCTTAGTGATGATGGACTTTACCTATGATTTACGCGGGCTTCTCCCCGTCATTGAAAAATACATCGAGGAAGAAGAAAGCAAGAAAACCCCAAAGCCTGTCGCCGAACGCGTGACCAAAAAGAAACTTTTGAAATACGAATCCATCAGCGAATTCATCTATGAAAAGATGACCACCGGCGGCTTCCTCGACAAGAATACCGTCCTCACCGACGTCGATTTACGCTCGCTCAAACGCCTCGTCTCGGATGAGCAAGCCAAACGTAAAGCCCTTAAACGTAAAAAATAAAGAGGAGAAATAACCATGAATAAAGTTCGTAAAGCCGTCATCCCGGCCGCCGGCCTTGGGACACGCTTTTTGCCCGCGACCAAAGCCATCCCTAAGGAAATGCTCCCGCTCGTGGACATCCCGACCATCCAAGTGATCGTCCAGGAAGCCCTCGATAGTGGCATCGAAGAGATCCTCATCATCAGCAACTCCAAGAAAACGGCCCTAGAGACCCATTTCGGGCGTGATTTGGCGTTCGAGGAACATTTACGTCAAACTGGCAAGCCCGAGCTTGCAGAGCAGTTAAAAGCCATAGGAACGATGGCCCACATCACGTTCATCTACCAGGAAAACCCCAAAGGCCTCGGGGACGCCGTGCTGTACGCCGAGAAATTCGCTAGTGGCGAACCTTTTGCCGTCCTTCTTGGCGACGACGTGGTGGTCAACCGTGAAGGAAAACCCGCTTTATTACAGCTCATCGAAGCTTTTGACAAAGTCGGCGGTTCTGTTTTAGGGGTCCAGACTGTGCCGCAGGCAGATGTCTGCAAATACGGGATCGTCACGCCTTCAAGCCATGGCGAAGTCTTGCCGCGGCTAACCGAAATCGTCGATATGGTCGAAAAACCCAAAGTCGCGGAAGCGCCGTCGCGCCTCGCCGTTTTGGGCCGTTACGTGTTTACGAATGAAATCTTTAAATACCTGAAAGTGACGCCCATCGGCAAGGGTGGGGAAATCCAACTGACCGACGGAATTCGACTCCTGAATAAAAAGCAAAAAGTCTATGCATATGATTTTGTGGGCGAACGTTACGACGTTGGCGATAAATTCGGTTTCGTGAAAGCGACGATTGACTTCGCGCTGGACCGGGCGGATTTGAAAGACAAAGTCGAGGATTACATGAAAGTGCTTTCGGAGCGCCTAAAATAGCTTTTACTATGTAAATGCATGAAACTGAAAGTTGAAAAATCGGCATATTACGATATACTTATAGTGTTCTAAAAATGGAGGTCCATATGGAAATAAAAAAATCATTCTTATCCGTCGATGGCAATACGGCGGCCGCATTGGCCAGCTATAATTTCACGGAAGTAGCGGGTATCTACCCGATTACCCCGTCTTCGCCCATCCCGGAGCTAGTCGATGTCTATGCCCAACAAGGCAAAATCAACTTCTTCGGCAGTAAAGTCAAAGTCGTGGAAATGCAGTCCGAAGGCGGCGCGGCCGCTGCGGTGCATGGCGCCTTACAAGCCGGCAGTTACGCGGCGACGTATACCGCCAGCCAAGGCTTACTCTTAATGATTCCGAATATTTATAAGATGGTTGGGGAATTGCTCCCTGGCGTCATTCACGTCGCAGCCCGGGCCATTGCGACCCGCGCCCTCTCGATCTTTGGCGATCACCAGGACATTTATGCGGCACGCCCGACCGGCATCGCCATGATTTGTTCGCATTCCGTCCAAGAAGTCGCCGATTTGACTCCGGTAGCCCACTTAGTGGCCATGGAAGCCGAATCCCCGATTATTTCTTTCTTTGATGGCTTCCGTACTAGCCACGAAGTCCAAAACGTCGAATTCATCGATGATGCCGAGTGGAAGAAACTGCTTCCCCTCAAGCAGATTGAGGAATTCCGCGCCCGTGCCTTGAATCCGCATGGCCACGCTGTGACCCGCGGCGGCGCCGAAAACGGCGACATCTATTTCCAAGGCCGTGAAGCGCAAAACTTGCACAACGAACACATTCTCGCCGTTGCCGAGAAATACTTTAAAGAAGCGACCCGCCTAACCGGACGGGAATACGCTCCGTTCACTTATTACGGCGCCAAAGATGCGGACCGCATCATCATCGCCATGGGTTCCATCACCGAAACCACGCATGAAGTCATTGACGCGCTCAATGCTAAAGGCGAAAAAGTCGGTTTGGTCAAAGTACATCTTTACCGTCCGTTCTCCGCGAAACATTTAGTCAGCGTGATTCCGGCCTCTGTCAAAAAGATTGCCGTTCTCGACCGCACCAAAGAAATCGGCGCGCCGGGCGAACCGTTATACATGGATGTCATCGCCGCGCTTGAACAAGAACATCGCGTGATCGCAACCGTCGTCGGCGGACGTTATGGCTTGTCCTCCAAAGACACCCAACCAAAACACGTTAAAGCCGTTTATGACTTCCTCAATGCCAAGCCCTGGAATGGTTTCACGACCGGCATCGTCGATGATGTCACGCACTTATCGATTCCAGTCGATGAAGAGTTCCACATCAAGGCCGATTATGCCTCTTGCTTATTCTATGGTTTAGGCAGCGATGGCACGGTTTCCGCCAACAAATCCTCCATCAAAATCATCGGTGACGAAACGCACCAATACGCCCAGGCGTACTTTGAATACGACTCCCGTAAATCGGGCGGCGTCACGCGTAGCCACTTGCGGTTTGGCCCCAATCCAATCCGTTCCACCTACTATGTCCAGAAGGCTGACTTCCTCAGCTGCTCGCTCGATAGTTACGTGTTCAACTTTGATATGCTGCGCTTCATTAAAGAAGGCGGCACGTTCTTGCTCAACACCAACCTTACCGACGTTGAGCTTGTCAAAGCCCTTCCGAACCGCGTGAAATATCAACTGGCCACCAAACACGTCAAGTTCTATATCATTGACGCGAATAAGATTGCCGAAGAGATCGGCATGGGCCGTCACACCAATACCATTCTCCAATCCAGTTTCTTCTACCTGAACCCATCGATCCTTCCTTACAAGCAAGCGGTCAAATGGATGAAGGAATTCGCTTATAAGTCCTACGCCAAAAAAGGCGAAGAAATCGTTGCCATGAACAACAAGGCCATTGATTCCGGCGCTGAAGGCCTCCATCCAATCGCCGTCGACCCAGAATGGGCAAAATTACCTGCCATTCGCGTCCGTAAATCCCACGAAGACGAATACTTCGATACCTTTGTCGAACCGATCGTCACCATGGAAGGCGACGACTTACCGGTCAGCAAATTCACCGAATTCGAACTCGTTGACGGGACTATGCAAAACAACATCACGTTCAAAGAAGAACGCAGCATTTCCGATAAAGTGCCGCACTGGACTAAAGAGAACTGCATTCAATGCAACCAATGCGCCTTCGTCTGCCCGCACGCCACCATCCGCCCATTCCTTCTCGATGAGAAAGAAGTCGCCGGCGCTCCCGAAATCATTAAGGGTGAATTCCTTGATGCGATGGGACCGAGCGTCAAGGGTTTGAAGTTCCGCATTCAAGTCTCCCCGAAAAACTGTGTCGGCTGTGCCGTCTGCGCGGTCCAATGCCCAGGCAAGGGTGGCAAGAAAGCTCTCGAAATGGTGGACGCCAGCTGCTCCTCCATCTATTCATCCTCGACGCCGCTGACCCCATTCTGCACCGACAAGAACAATGACGGTGTCGCTTGGGCCAACTCCTTATTTGAAGATAACGCCGAATATGGTTACGGGATGAGAATCGCTACCGACCACAAACTGGGCCAAATCATCTCCGTCTTGGAAGATAACAAAGCCGCGGTCGAACCTGAGTTACAAGCATTAATTACCACATACGTCGCCAATGTCAAAGACCGCGATTTGGTCCGGACTTTCTTACCGGAACTCATTGCTAAGATCAAAGCCTCGAAGAACGAACAGGTTAAGGAATCCCTCAAGTTTGAGCGCGATTTCCTCGACAAATCGGTTTGGATCATCGGCGGCGACGGTTGGGCTTATGATATCGGATTCGGCGGTTTGGACCATGTCTTAGCCAGCGATGAAGACGTCAACATCCTCGTACTCGATACTGAACTTTACAGCAATACCGGCGGTCAAGCGAGCAAGTCCTCGCAAACCGGTTCAATCAACAAGTTCACGGCCGGCGGCAAGACGCAGGCTAAGAAGAACTTAGCGACCATCGCCATGTCCTACGGGCACGTCTATGTCGCCCAAGTCGCGATTGGCGCCAACTACATGCAAACCGTCAAAGCCATCAAGGAAGCCGAAAGCTACCATGGCGGCCCGTCGATTGTCATCGCCTACTCGCCATGCATCAACCATGGTATTAAAGGCGGACTCTCGATTGCTACGTTAGTCGAAAAAAGCGCTGTCGAAAGCGGCTACTTCCCCATCTTCCGCTATGACCCACGCTTAGAAGGCGTTGAAGGCAAGAGCCCGCTCACCCTCGACTGCAAAGAACCGGACTTCACCAAGTTCCGCGACTTCGTCATGAGAGAGACCCGCTTCAATATGCTCCCGATCGTTAATCCGGAACACGCTGAAGAACTCTTGGTCAAGAGCGAACACCTCGCCAAATACCGTTGGGAACACATCAAAAAATTCGGCTTATAGTCTAAAAGCTATTTCATAGAAAAAAACCACGATTTGCAGTGCATTTCGTGGTTTTTATTTGAGTTCTACGCGGTATTTATGAATGTAACAACACGGTCCCATGCGCTGTTTTGAGGTACGGAGTCCGGGGTCGCCGGCATCATCCTCGCGGTTCACATAAAGAATCTTTTCATCCTTATACATATCGAGAAAAGACCAGCGGTTAAAGTCGCTTGCCCCTTCCACGTTGTCGACGCGTTTTTCAAAGTTGACGTAGAGCATTGGGCCAATGACTTCGCCAATCGAGAATGCGACGGGGACATTGTCGGCGTAGAGGATGCCACCAATGAAAGGTAACTTGTCATAGAGGTCGATGGCCATAAGGTTGTGCAAGTCATCGTCAAGGCGCCCCGGTTTCTTGACCGTCTGTCCCTCGATGATTTTCTTTAAGTCTTCTTGATGCGCTAGGGTAATCTTCTCGTAGCGGTGGTTGGGATGATCTTTGAGGAAACGGTTGATGTGGTTTCGCACATAGGCTTTATGCTTGCCGTGCAACCCGAGCAAATCTTGGTAATTATAGACATAATCAAAGTCATCTTCAAAGAGCGTCTTTTCTTCATTTGGGAATAAGGCAATCTTACTCTCCGGAACATAGAGTAAAGTACAAGGGCGAGTGAGTTTTGCAAGGATTTTGCCGGGGTTCTTTCCAATGGGATAGGAATAATATAAGTGTGAATGCGGGCTCTTTCCGCGGAAAATCATCGTGTCATCTTCCTCGTAATAATCTAGGTCATATTCATCCGCCCATAATAAAAGAATCCCAATCGTGAAATTCGATTCCGAGAAATCACTAACATGGGTACATTTGAGAATTTGATCAACATTAG
>JAPLKQ010000039.1 GCA_026387995.1 Bacillota bacterium | reverse complement strand
CGGGTTGAATAATGGGTTGAATCGCAGGTTGAATCACGGGTTGAGCAACGGGTTGGCTCCGCGTGATCGTCGTGATGGGGACCACCGGCGTCGGAGCGGCTGCCGCTTGGGCTTTCTGAGCTTGCACGGCGGCATATTCTTTTTCAGGAATGATCTGATTTAATGTGACTTCGGCGCCAAGGGAGAATTCCAGTTTCATCAGGTTGCCAGCGTCTTTGTAATAGAAGCAAACGCTCGCTTCTTCATTGGGGACCGCGGACGGTTCAACGCGGAAACATTCAATCTGTTCATAACGGACTTTGATGGGTTTATAGCGTGCACAGAGACTGATGTCTTCGGGATCTTTCGAGGTGTAATCGAAATAGAAGGTCAATAGGCCATCCATGAACCAGACGACCCGCCGGTCCGGTAAAGGTTTAAATAGAGGTGGCATCGGCAATTCAGGAAGCTCAACCTTTGGTTTCGTTTCCATAGGTTTTGGTTCAGGAACGCTCGGGGGCGCGACAAACATCGGCATGCCTTGTAACACGGGCGCGGCCGAAGATGTGGAGGGCGCGGAAATATGGCTTACCGGAGCCACGTAAATATTCGATGGGACGACCGGTTGTTCCGGCTGCGAGGCAGCACTTTGAGAGGCAACTTGCGGCTCGCGGTTCATACCCGTTTTATTGAATTTTGCGATGAAGACCATGCTGATGACAAGGGCAATCAGCAAAGCGACCCATGAGACGCCCGTGATGATACGGAGAACCGCACGGAAAACAGCGGCCTGTCGGGTCGGTGGCACGCCACCTAAGTTGGTTCCAATCAGCAAACTGATGGAAAGGAAGCCCAATAGAATCGTAATGCCAAGGATGAAACCGCACTGTTTAAGGGTTTTTGCCGCTTTGGCCTGAGGGCTGCCCGCCGGTGGCAGCAATAACGGATTTAGTTTTTCCGCTTTTTTGTCCTTCGCATTCTCGAGGATAATCAAAGCTGCCATCGTAAGAAAGACGAGAATGAAAATCACCAAAAACGGAAGCCGATAGGGTTTTAAAGTTTCCCCAAGACCGCCAATGTTATAGATGAGAAAAAGAAAAATGACATAAAGAATGAGATAGAGGAGCGTAAAGATATTCCGGACTTTTTTCATGGGGATCACCTTTTATTGTTGTCCTTATTTTAGCACGGATTCTTTTATCCGTTAGTGGCATTTTTAGAAAAAGAAAAAAGCGCCCATAAGGGACGCTTTAGAAGTGGGGTAAGGATGTTTTTTTATAGCTTGCTCAGCAAGTCTTTTTTCTTCCGTTCGTATTCTTCCGGCGAGATCAGTTTCTTTTCGAGAAGGCTCGAAAGCTTTTCCAGTTTTACTTCGATGTCTTCGGTATTTTCTTCATGATGGACTGGGGCTGGCATCGCGGGCATGACAGGCACTATGGGGATGATGGGAACCACGGGCTTGACGTGCACGACGGTCTTGACAGGATTGGCCTGCATCCCTGGCGCCATCGGCGTCCCGGGTATGCCGGACATCCCAGACATTCCGGACATCCCAGGCATCCCGGACATCCCGGGCGTCACCGGCATCCCTGGCATGATGGGCATTCCGGGTATCCCCGGGACCGCGTTCGTTCCTTTGGCTTTTTTCGCGGCGATGCTGCCGCCAATGCCGAGAATCATCATCAAGACGACGCCGACAATCAACATGCCGACGAAAATCGAGAAATAAGGCGTTAAGAATGAAAAGGTATCGGCACCATCAATGAGGACGAACATCGTGCCGAGAAGGCCAAGGCCTAAGCAGAGGCCAATCGGGACGCCGACGAGGGCGCCGATTTTCTCAAACGGCGTTTTCGGTTTCTTGACTGTTTGGTTATTGGCGACTGCCTGAAGCATCTTCTTCTCATTTTTCGCTTTCGTGCTAATGATAATCGTCAGCACGACCGTGCCGACGAGGCCAATGAAAAAGCCGATCATTTCTGGAAAAACATAAAGTTCCGGTTGGGCATCCGCGACCGCGGTCCCGAGCGTCAGCCCGATGATCAGCAAAACCGCGATGGAAAGTCCCGCTAAGGCCAGAAAGAGTTTTTGAATTATTTTCATAGTGTTCACCTGATGTTTTTAGTGTATCACACTCTACGGAAAGCGAACGGAATATTTTTAGAGGGAAAACCGCTTAATGGTCGTTGGCGTGGTAGTAATAGAGGGCCGCGATGGAGGCATAAGGGTGGTAGCGTTTTCGGTATTGGGCAAAACGTTTTTTCGTCATGCTTTTGAGATGGTGCACTTTGATGATGCCGTTTTTGAGGGCCACGTCGTCATAGCTGAAGATATCAAGGCGGCCGAGCGTGAACATGGCGATCATCTCCGCGGTCCATAAGCCCACGCCTTTGATTTTCCTGAGTTCCGAAAGAACATCCATATCGCTGAGCGCCGAATACCCGTCAAACGATAACGTGCCTTCATGCACGGACTTGGATAGTCCTTTGATATAAGAAATCTTGCTATAAGAGATACCACATTTTCGTATGGCGTCGTCGCTGGTGGCCAAGACGTTCGCAGGGGTCACCGGGCCGACCGCCTTTTCAAACCGGGCCTGAATCGTCGCGGCGGCTTTCGCGGACAGCATCTGGCCGATGATGCATTCGACAATGGAAACGAAAATATCGTCCTTACCTTCCATATGGATGAGGCCGACCTTGTGGATGAGTTCGCCTAAGACCGGATCTTTCTTCGTTAGAAAACTGGCCTGGGCTTCCGTTACTTGTAAAATCATGATGTGCCTCCGGCAAAACTAAAGTCTCACTTTATTTTAGCCGAAATAATATAAAATGCAAGCGTTTGTCGTATTTATCTAACCGCGCAATGGTGGTTTTTCATTCGATAAAAAGCCAACTGACGCATTTTTGATGCTTTTTTCCGAACAGGTTATCCTCTTTATTACCACTTCGTTTGCGGTTCTTCTAAGTATCCCCTAGAATGAGACTGGTAAAGAGGAAATACCCATGGAAAAACTGATTAAGAATTTCGATGTCGCGACCGTGTTATCGTTTAAAGACCAAGTCACTTACTTACCGGGTCAAGTGGTGAGCAAGACCTTAGCCCAGAATAAAGCCTTAAGCCTGACCTTATTCGCGTTTGACAAGAACGAGGAGATTTCGTCTCACGCCTCCGGCGGCGACGCCTTAGTGCAAGTCTTAGAGGGCACCGCCAAGATTACCGTGGACGGTATTGCCCATATCGTCAAAGCGGGAGAATCCATCTTAATGCCAAAAGAACATCCCCATGCCCTCGAAGCGGTCGAGCGGTTTAAGATGTTCTTGGTAGTCGTGTTCTAATGAACGGCGTATTTTAGGGTTTTAAAGCCCTTGAGAGACTTATTGAGATAGAGTTAGGCTATTTAACGGCCGGACTGCTCTTCGCGGCCTGGTGACGTAAATCTAACTCTTTTTTAATGCGTTCGAAATTAGCTCTTCCCATATTGGCGCGGTAGCCATAGACGACCGAGGCGATGAAGATGAGGGCAGGGATGAGACTGATGGTGAGGCGGACGGCAAGGAGGGCGCTCTCGGGCTGAACGACGACTTGAGCCCCATAACTTTCCTGGTAGCCGAATAACTGTAAGATAATGCCGACAAAGAAGATGCTGAACCCGCTGGCCATCTTGTACATGAAGGACACGATGCCGTAGTAGGCGCCTTCGCGCCGATGCCCGTTCGTATATTCATCGACTTCGATGACGTCGGGGATGCTGGCCCAGGGCAAGATTTGGATGGCGCTCATGGCAAAGCCGACGAAGAGGATGGCAAAGCCAAGTATTAAGGCAGCGATCAAAGGCGTGTTCCCGGTCAAGGTAATCGGGAGGATGCCCATCCTGCCGTTCACGTCAGGGACAATTAAGCAGAGGAGTAAAGAAATGCAGATCATGATGACGGCGCTCCGGTAGACGGTGTGCTTTTCTTTTTTCGCGGACTGCTTGACCCAGAAGGCGGCGCTGCAGATGCCGACCACTAAGGGTAAGCCGATAAAGAT
>JAPLKQ010000186.1 GCA_026387995.1 Bacillota bacterium | reverse complement strand
CCGCGGAACACAAATCGGGTCGGGTTCAACTGCAACAACCCCAAAACCGATAACATCTTTCTCGATGGAAACAGAATCCGTTTTTGAAGTTAATCATATTTCCGATATTTTGAAAATAACCCTTGAAACCTCGGGAACTTCTGGTACAAATGCCACGGCAATGGTCACTGTGGGCGGTGTTCAAATTGGAAACGCTTATAGCGTTGTAGGAACCGGGTCGGGTTATTCGACAGCTACTTTTGCATCTTCTCAATCATTAAGCGGAAAAATAAAAATTTCCTTTAATCAAACAAGTGTTTCTGGCCTTTATTTCCACGGCGTTTCGATTTTTGGGGCTTCTGTTGCCGGCGGCGTTACACCGAAACAACAAGCGTCTGCATTCGCCTCCTATGTTCTTGGATTACCGGCCTGTACGATGACCGACGATGCGGTCACGGCGATGATCAGCGAATACGACTATATGACTTCGGAATCCAAAACCTTCTTTAACGCCATGACCAATGGCTCGACGCTTGGCAAAGACCGCTACGAATATATCCTGTACCTTCATCCCAACGCCGTTTCCCTCGACGATGGTGAATTTGTACCGACGACGGACGTTTCCGTCTCTAAGGCCCCGATTTGGGTGATTTTCATCATTTTGCCCTTTGCGGTCATGGCCGCGACCGGCCTATGGGTCGCTATGCGCCGAAAAAACATCCTCGACTAGAAAAAAACGGAGCCTTGCGGTTCCGTTTTTATTTTATCCGATCTTTAGCGTTTTAAGGCTTTTTCGACTTCGTCGATTTCCTTAATAATGGCAGCGCTCAGGTTTTCCGAACCGGTGGCCGTTACGAGGACATCGTCCTCGATGCGTACGCCAATGCCGAATTCCTTGAAGTATAATCCCGGTTCAACGGTGATCACCATGCCGGGGGCCAAAGGTTCTTCGCGGACGGCGGCGTCATGGGTATTGAGACCTAAGTGATGGGACACGTTATGGAAATAATGCTTGCTGATTTCTTCGGCCGTCTTGAAAAGGTTGTTTTCAAGGCACGCCGTGGTTAATAGATCAACCGTGCGTTTCTGTAAATCCAAAAGCGTCACGCCCGGACGGAGTAACGGGTTGAATTTGCCATTGGCCGGATAGTCGCGGGTAATGTCCGCGCCGTATTCGCCGCTGCTGGCGCCTAAATCGCAAAGCACGAGCGCCCCGTCAACGATTTTGTCGTTGGGGGTCGGGTAATGGAGAATCGTGGCGTTCTTGCCGCTGGCGATAATCGTGTCGAAAGAAGGCTCAACGTTCGCTTGGTCTTGTAGGGTAAAGCGGAAAATAGCTTCCAGCTGATATTCGAAAAGACCAGGTTTCAAGAGCTTTTGGATGGCTTTGAGGCCCAAATCAGTCGTCGCGATCGATTGACGGATGGCAGCCACTTCGCTACTGGATTTAATCATCCGTTGGCGAATCACGAAATCATAGACATCGAGGATTTCGACTTTCGGGAAACGGGCTTGGAACTGGCTCGCTAATTCGTGCGTGGTAAAGCCCATGCCAATTTTGAGTTCCTTTTCCAAATCTAGGTATACCGTGTTGATTTCGCCGAATTGGCCAAATTCACGGAGCGTTTCGTCGACTTTCGTCTGCAAATTCTTCGTGAGCAGGATATCATCGATATGGGAAGCTTCGCGGGCTTCGTCGATGGTGAGGCGGCGGCCGGTCCACTTTTCCTTCAATTCATCGAACTCATCGATGAACAGATAGATTTTCGGTCCTTCGTTGCCTTTGACAATGAAGAGGACGCTGTTGGCTTGGGTAATCCCCGTCAGATAGTAAAAGTTCCGATTGACCACGAACGGGCAATCTTCATCGGCTGAGGCGACTTTGGGCACCCCGGCATAAACGAGCGTTAAGCTCTGGTTTTTCAGTTTTTTAATGAGCGCCTCGCGGCGGGCGACGACATCGATTTTGACTTCCATATTTTTTCTCCTATATAGATTTTATCAGTTTCACGGCTTTATCTAAATAATGATTTTCGATTGTTTCGATCTTTCCTTCGTCCGCAGCCTGCGATATATCGGCCCGAAGCGGGATTTCACCTAAGACCTTGAGACCATACTTTTTGGCGATTTCCGCAGTATGGCCTTTGCCGTAGATATCGATTTTTTCTTTACAATGCGGGCATTCCACGTAGG
>JAPLKQ010000084.1 GCA_026387995.1 Bacillota bacterium | reverse complement strand
TCAATTCGACGCCTTGGATTATGACATCATCGGCTTATCCGGTTATTCGTATTATCATTTCCCGAATGGCCTAACGACGTTACACGATTGCCTCGCTTTCGTCAGTAACGAATTTCCGAGCAAGAAAATCACGATAGCCGAAACGGCCTATGCGTTTACCTATGCCGCGGATGCCAACGCCAGCAATATCTTTTCCAGGACCAACGAGACGGTATCGGCGCTTTCCGGCTATGACGTGACCGTTCAAGGGCAGGCCAACCTCATCCGTGACATTACCGCGGAAGTGGCGGCCATTCCCAATGGTTTTGGCGTTTTTTACTGGGAAGGCGCTTGGATTCCGGTGGCGGGCGCCGGCTGGGCGGACGCAAACAGCAAATGCTCGTGGGCTAACCAGTCTTACTTCACCTATGACGGCAAAGTGCTACCGAGCCTCGACCTTTATACGCAAATCAAGGGCTAAATATCGAGATTATGCGTCAGGTTTCCTATGCACGCGTGCATGAGTTGATGCTATAATAAATAAATTAAACAGAGATTCGTATGAACCACTCCGAGGAAGAAAAACGTAATGATTGAAGAATTAATCGAAAAATTACTCACTTATGCCAGGGTTCACCTCGATATGAACGAGGAGGACGTCCTCTATTTTCGTAACCTCTTGATGCTGAAACTGAAAGTCCACGAACCGTTCGCAGGCAAGGTCACGAGCGAAGAAGTCGCCTCTCACGAAACCGTCGACTTCATCTTACTGGATTTACGGAAGTACATTATTGAAAGCAAACTCGTCGAAGAGAAAGACGCCGATGCTTTTTTAGTGGAAATCATGGGGATGATGACCCCGCTTCCCAGCCAGGTAACCTCTAAATTTAATCGATTATATAAGGAATCCCCGGTCAAAGCGACGGATTACTTCTATCGCCTTTCCATCCGTAATGACTACATCAAAAAAACAGCGGTGGACGCCAACATCAAATGGGTGGCCAAGTTCCCCGAGAACTTTTTAGAGATTACCATCAACCTCAGCAAACCCGAGAAGAGCAACAAAGACATCGCCCGTCTCGTCAATAGCATCCCGAGCGGTTACCCGAAGTGCGTCCTCTGCAAAGAGAACCTCGGTTTTGCGGGACGGCCCGATTCGCCGGCCAGAGAAAACATCCGCCTCATCCCGCTGAACCTTGCGGGAGAACGCTGGTATTTACAATATTCGCCTTACGTTTATTACGATGAACACTGCATTGTCCTCGACGAACGGCATGTCCCGATGGCCATCAATAAAGGGATTTTCGAGAAGCTGTTTGCGTTCGTTGATTTATTCCCGCATTATTTCGTCGGCAGCAACTCCGATCTCCCGATCGTCGGCGGGTCGATCCTTAACCACGAACATTTCCAAGGCGGACGGCACCTGATGCCGATCATGGCCGCAAAGACCAAATTCCGCATCGCTTCTGACCGTTTTCACGAAGTCGAGATCTCCTATCTCGATTGGTATAACACCTGTTTCCTCCTCAAGAGTTTGAATAAAGAGCAGCTCCTTTCCGCAGCCTCCCACCTGAGCGAGAAGTGGCGGAAATACGACGATAAGGAAGCCAGCATCATCGCGAACGACGGCACCCAGCATTCGACCCTCACGCCGATTGCCCGCAAAGTCGGGGAAATCTATTACCTCTATCTGATTCTCCGCAACAACCGCTGCGACGAGAAATACCCCGAAGGCATCTTCCATGCCCACCCGGAATACCACAACATCAAACATGAGGGCATCGGCCTGATTGAAGCGATGGGACTCTTCATTTTGCCCGCTCGTCTCGAGAGGCAGATTAGCGAGATCCTCGAAATCGTTACTGAGCACTTAGATCCGGAAGCTGTGTACAAGACCCATCCTGATTTATTGATTCACCGTGCGTTGATCACGGAACTTTTAAGCCTGAAACCGAAAGACCCGAAAGCGGCCCTGACCGAGATGGTCAATAAAACGTGCCGATCGGTCCTCGAAAATACCGGCGTCTATAAAAATACGCCCGAGGGCTACGGGCATTTGACGCGTTTCATCAAGTCTCTTAATTTATAAGGAGTCCTTTGACTTATGACTAACAATGAAATGATTAAACGCGTCAGCGTTGAATATAAAAACTTATTTGGGTCTGCGCCCAAAGCGCTTTTCTCGTCGCCCGGGCGGCTGGAGTTACTCGGTAACCATACCGACCATAACCACGGCAAAGTCTTAGTCGCCGCCGTCGATC